>JAAZMG010000216.1 GCA_012798935.1 Tissierellia bacterium
ACCGATGGAAAAGAGCAATAGACACATCTACTAGGACAAAATGGGATGCTAATATAAAGGCTAAACCTATCTTTGTTTAGGGGATAAATGTATTTCCTTTGTCTTTTACTTATATTTATAATTAATTTTGCTTTTTGTGGCGCTAGTTTGTATTCTTTTGTTAAAATATTTAATATCTTAATTTCATTAACCTTTCTATCTAAAAGGTCATGTACTATTTTAACAGGCCTAATACCTGTTAGAATTCCCCAAGGCATATTCCTATCAGATATAGATAGAAGGCTTTCATAGACAGTCTTTTTTATACCAATTTTTATAGATTGCTTTATAGAGTTTTTTCCTATATCAATATAGTCAATACACTGGGCTTTATCTATTAAAAAAGATCCATCTGAATAAATGCTAGTCTTAGCATAGGTTTTATTATATCTTTCATAGAGAATACTTTTTAATAAATATCCTTGGCTATTATATTCTTCCTGTTTTTCTAAAAATACGATTTCTTCATAAGGAAAGAATGCTTTCGTTAATTGGAATAAATCATATTTAAAATCATGTCCTTCTAAAGAAATATATATCATTTATTATCACCTGTCTATTTATATATTCACGACCCATATATCACACTATATCTATATTAATTTTATCTATATTAATTTTACCACTATTAATATTAAAAGTAAATTTAATGTCAAAATTTGTGATTTAAAAAAACTACATTTTAATCTTAAGGTTAAATGTAGCTTTTTATTGATTATATATTATTCCAATCTATATATTCGTTTAAAGTTTCAACAAATTTAATACAATATCTCTTCTCTAACTCAGTAAACCTTTCTTTTTCCGGACTATCTAAATCTAGTACCCCATAAACCTTATCGTCTTTGATTATAGGTATTACCAGCTCTGAATTTGAAGCAGAATCACAGGCTATATGACCAGGGAATAAATGAACGTCTGGAACCAATTGTACTTTCCTAGTCTTAACAGCTATACCGCATACCCCTTTACCTATTTCTATCCTATTGCAAGCAGGTAATCCTTGAAATGGTCCTAATACCAACTCATCTCCTCTTAATATATAAAAACCTGCCCAATTTAGTCTATCCATACAAGCCATTATAATTGCTGCCCCATTGGATATATTGGCTAGATCATCTGATTCAGAACTTAATTGCCCTTTTAATAGGGTAAGCATATATTTATATTTTTCTTCAGTATTCATGTTTTTAATTGGTTCTAATTTAAACATAGTAAATCACCTCTATCTCATCCTTATTTTAATCTTTAAATCTTCTCAACCTCTCTAAATCAAATTTCCATTCTGGGGTAATTAATTTTTCCTTGTTCTTTAAAGAATACCAAGGGCTTGTGTTATTATCCATAGGATTAATGAGTATTTGAGTTTGCTGAGCTGGCATATAGGATTGGGCAAGGAGAAAAATCTTTTCATTAGCATCATTTATTGCCATATCAACAATAATAACAGCATGGCCAGGGCTTCCACCAATTATAAACACATCTCCTATTTCCATATCTTCTATATTTATACTTTTCATTTCCTTTTCTAAAGATATGGTTCCTGCATAGGCCATAACCATATTCATAAACTTTCTAAAATCTTCATAGGTATTTGACGGCTGAGTAGCCTTATAATAGCTCACATTATTTCCTTCAACTTTAATTCTATATCCTTCCATCCACTTCTTATATTCAGCCATAAAACCAGATACAAAATTAAATTTTATCTTATCATAATTTCCAATTGAATATAAATATTCTCCACGTAAAAGCATAATAGCATCGGCACATTGATGAAGGTCTCTATCTCCAATGTCCACATCTATTACACTATCATATACTCCCCTTGATGATTTTTCCCTACCATCATAGTATAACACTTTTTCCCCATAGGGCTTTAACTTTTGATTTCTTAAAAATTCTCCAAAGCTATCTTTCTCTACTTCTACTCTTTTAAATCCTTCTAAGGTTAA
>JAAZMG010000217.1 GCA_012798935.1 Tissierellia bacterium
CTTTTATAATTGTCAGGGCGAAATTTAAAGCAATTTGAAGCAATTCTATAAAACATTGTGCTATTTTTTCATGTTTAGTTTACAAAGCCATTTTTTAATTTCAAAATATAGTATCCCCTTATAATTAGACCTTATACATTGAAAATATTTATACTAGTATATAAACATGGATACAAAATAAAGTTGAGTATATGCTTATTTTATTAATTGTTTAGGATATAATAATTCTATATATAAAATTTTAATGGAACCAATTTAAAATGGAATGTAAATTTATATTTAGATCTTATGAAATGAATTTTAATAGAACTACATTAGAATAAAAATTTTACAATATGAATTTACTTAAATTGATAACCTTTTCCTATTAACTCTATTATACAATATTTAGAAATAAGTCCTATGCCATTAATAGTCTAAGACCCTATCTTTTAACACGTTTTTTACTTTGATAAACTCAATCGGTATACCAATAACCCCTCCTACCTATACACTTCTACACTCCCTCCCCAATTCCTTCTTTTTTTCCCAATTTATTGCTTTTATTTTCCCCCTCCCCAATCTCCCCTATTTACATCCCCCTCCCACTCATATAAACTATATAATATGTAAATACTTAACTTGAGGTGATAATATGAAAAATTTCAACGACATACTAAATGAATATGCAAAGCTCTGTGTAAAAGTAGGTATCAATCTACAGAAAGGTCAACCCTTAGTTATTAACTCTCCTGTGGAAGGGGCTGAGTTTGTAAGGTTGGTGGCTAAGCATGCTTATGAGGCTGGTGCAAAACAAGTCCATGTTAATTGGAATGATGAAGCTTTAACTAAGATGAAATATGAAAATGCTCCTATGGAAGTATTTGAAAAGTTCCCTAAATGGTATGCTGATGGCTTAGAGGAGTTTGCAGAGGATGGGGCAGGGTTTTTGTCTATTTATTCTGAAGACCCAGAATTACTTAAAGAAATAGATCCTAAAAAAATTGCCGCTAATAATAAATCTGCTTCAATGGCCCTAAAAGGATTTAGAAAATATACTATGAATGATATAAATGCTTGGTGCGTTGTATCTATTCCTACTAAGGGATGGGCAAAGAGAGTTTTCCCTGATGTTTCAGAAGAGGAAGCTATGAAAAAACTATGGAATGCCATATTCATGGCTACTCGCATGAATTTAGAAGATCCGGTAGGTGCTTGGGAAGATCATCTTAAAAACTTAGAAGAGAAGGTTGATTTTTTAAATGAAAAGAAGTTTAAAAAGCTACATTATATTTCCTCTAATGGTACTGATTTAAAAGTAGAATTACCAGAAGGTCATATCTGGGCTGGTGGGGGAGGCAAAAATGTTAAGGATGTATTCTTTGTTGCTAATATGCCAACAGAAGAAGTTTTCACTATGCCCTTAAAAACCGGTGTTAATGGAGTTGTCTACAGTACAAAGCCATTAAATTATGGGGGAAATTTAATCGATAATTTTAAATTAACTTTTAAAGATGGTAAAGTTGTAGATTTTGAAGCAAAAGAAGGCTACGAAGTATTAAAGGATTTGCTGGCTTTAGACGAAGGGGCCAAACATTTAGGAGAAGTAGCCTTAGTACCTTTTGATTCTCCAATATCTCAGTCTAATATAATATTTTTAAATACTCTATTTGATGAAAATGCCTCCTGCCATTTTGCTCTTGGTAAGGCTTATCCTACTAATATTAAAGGTGGAGAAAATATGTCAGATGAGGAATTAGAAACAAAAGGAGTAAATGATTCCCTAACCCATGTGGACTTTATGGTTGGCTCCAAGGATTTAAGCATAGTTGGGGAAACCAAAGATGGGGAAAAAGTTCAAATATTTGAAAATGGAAACTGGGCATTTTAATTAAAATCACCTATCTGATAATTATCAGATAGGTGGTTTTTTAATATTTTACATAATGTTTTCTTTCTACCGTATGCCATATTTCTCGTTTTGAATTTTTATCATATTTTTTAAATACAAGAAGTACCATAGTATTATATAAAAATACCGCTTTTATTTTTTGTCCTAACTTAATTATCTCATCTGGATCTATTTCTTCCCCATTTAGTCCTTCTATAACTTCAACATCGGTTAACTTTAATATTTCTCCTGCTGTTATGTAACCATCTTCTGAAGGTATTTGTAATTTTCCCCTTATACGTCCATCATTACCACCTAGTCTAAGACCTATTCCTGCAAGAGCTCCTACTACTCCTTGACCTGTGCCTCCATGTTCTGATAGGTGAACACCTAGTTCTTTTGCAGTATCATAGGCTATTTTCTTAGTTAATACTTCTTTTTTTGCTCGTCTTCCATATTCTTTGATAAGCTCCATATCTTTTATGTCCTCTAATCGAGCCACACAAAGTCCTGGATCAGAACCTTCTTCAGATTTATCCAAAAGCACCTCTATACCAGTTTGGATTATATTTTCATATTCATCCTTTTTACATTCCATTATGAAACACATAGAACTATTATGGGAAGTATAAGGTATATCCTTATGAACATAAAGCTGATGTCTAGTTATATAAGAGCCTTTTCCTAGACCTTTTTCTTCCAATACATCTATAAAGTATTGTGCAAGTTTACCTGTGCTACCAAATTCCAGATTATCTGTATCATCAATACATACTAATATTTCCATATTTCCATCTCCTTCTAGTTCTTAGAACCTCTCATTTCTTCACCTGATAATACTTTTTTTACTTCTTCTTGGCTTAAATTTAAATCATAAAATCTTTTATAGAAATCCTTAGTTTCTTTCTCTATATCTATTTCAGTATAGTAGTCTGGATATATTAACTTTGAAGTCCAAAACATAGCTAGTGGTGTTTCTAAAGAGCCATGATGCCCCCATCTTGAAATACCTATAGGCATTTGGTATACAGCTTTGTTTTTTACTGCCTTCAAGCCTCTCCATTTATCATTGGTTAAAATATATTCTGCTACTCCTGGTTCGTTAACCATTATCACTTCTGGATCCCATAGATAAATTTGTTCTAGGGTAGCATAGGTTTCGTTGTCTACTATTCTAAGTTCTTCACCTTCAGCTACATTTTTTACCCCTACCCTTCTAAGCCAATCTACAGGTAAACTTTCTCCACCCGTAGTTCTAGTAGCTTCATTTACCGAATGATATACAA
>JAAZMG010000218.1 GCA_012798935.1 Tissierellia bacterium
CAAATTTTGCATATAAGATGGCAGGGGCTACTGTAGCTGCAATTCCAATGCTAGTCATTTTTATATTTTTCCAAAAATACTTTACAAGGGGTATATCCATAGGAGGAGTAAAGGAATAGTTAAAGCAGTAAATTATAATTATAAAATCTAAATAGTGGAGTGTATAATAATGAATAATAAAAACAAGATATTTAGCCAAATCAAAGGAAAATTAGTAGTCTCATGTCAGGCACTTCCTGGAGAGCCCCTTCACAGCCCTTACATTATGGGTAGAATGGCTTATGCAGCCTATTTAGGTGGGGCTGCAGGAATTAGAGCTAATGGTATTGAGGATATTAAAGAAATAAAAAAGACTGTAGATCTTCCTATAATTGGAATAATAAAAAAAGTATATGAAGGCTCAGATGTTTTCATAACACCAACTGAAAAAGAAATAGATTTATTATATAATGAAGGTGTAGATATAATTGCAATAGATGGAACAGGGAGGATTAGACCTGATGGGAAAACCATAGGCCAGGTGTTTCCAAAGATAAGAGAAAAATATAAAGATCAAATTTTCATGGCAGATTGTTCTACTTATGAGGAAGGGATAGAAGCCTATAAACTGGGATTCGATTGTATAGGCACAACTTTAAATGGATACACAAAATATACTAAGGGACAAACAATACCTAGTCTAGAATTAATAGGTGGTTTGGTTAGGGATTTAGATATTCCTATAATTGCCGAAGGTGGAATCTGGACTACAGGGGATTTGAAAAATGTATTTAATCTAGGAGTTCATGCAGCTGTAATTGGCAGTGCCATAACTAGGCCCATGGAAATAACTAAAAGATTTGTCACTGCTATTGAATAGGAAAATTGTAAAGGATGGTAAAATTGAAAATATTAGGTGTAGACATTGGTGGAACATCTATTAAGCTTTGTATTTCAGACGAATATGGCAATATGGAAATTTTCAGAGAGTATGACACTGAAAGAGAAAAAGGCGGAGAATTTTTAGTAAACAAATTGATCAATATAATTCATGAATATAAAGGCTTTCAAGCCATTGGAATAAGTACGGCAGGACAAGTTAATAGTGAGGAAGGTTACATTGTCCATGCAAGTAAAAATATACCTAATTATACTGGAACAAGGCTTAAAGAAATTATAGAAAATAAATTTAAAGTTCCTGTTAAAGTAGAAAATGATGTAAATGCGGCAGCTTTAGGAGAAAAACATTTTGGAGCTGCAAAAGGAATAGAGGATTTTTTATGCTTAACCTATGGTACTGGAATTGGTGGTGCCATTATTATAGACTCGAAGGTTTATAAAGGGCATAATGGCATTGCAGCTGAATTTGGCCATATGATAACCCATCCCTTGGGATTGAAATGTAGTTGTGGGAATTTTGGATGCTATGAAAAATATGGGTCTACAACAGCTTTGGTTAAAAAGGCACAGGAAATATCAAAAGATTATTCAAACGGTAGGATTATCTTTGATAAGATGAAGCAAGGAGATAAACAAATACAAAAAATTGTAGAGAATTGGGTTTGGGAAGTGGCTTTAGGTATTGCTTCCCTTATTCATATTTTTAATCCATCAAATATTATCTTAGGTGGGGGAGTTATGGAACAGCATATACTTATTGATATGGTTTCCCATAAAGTTAGAACTATGGTCATGGAAAGTTTTGCAGATGTAAAAATTCAGAAAGCTGCCCTGGGCAATAAGGCTGGAGTCCTTGGAGCCATATCCCTACATTTAAGAGATAAGTAAAGGAAGTGGGAATTATAAAAACAGATATATTTTCACAAATTCGTTTAAAATATAATTCATTTACCAATACAGAAAAGAAGGTAGCCGACTATATTCTTGAAAATGGAGAAAAAGTAGTATATATGTCCATAACGGATCTTGCATATGCCTGTAATGTGGCAGATTCAAGTGTATTTCGATTTTGCAAATCCATGGATCTTAGAGGATATCAAGAATTTAAAATAGCTTTAGCTCATAGCATTTCTCCAGATAACCAAACACCCCATCTATCCAGCGAAGTAACTATGGAAGATACTATAGAGGAATTATCTGCTAAGATATTGGCTACCAATATCAATGCATTAACTGAAACCTATAATTTGATAAATGGAGAGGATATTTCAAAGGCAATCGATAGTATGATAAATGGGGATAGATTTTACTTTTTTGGTGTGGGAACCTCCCTCATGACCGCCTTAGAAGCAAAAAATAAATTTATGAGAATAACCAATAAGGCAGATTGTATTATAGATACTCACTTACAGGCAATGTCAGCAGCCCTAATGACGGAAAAGGATGTAGCTATTTTAATCTCGTATTCTGGATCAACTAAGGACACCTTAGAGGTAGCAAAGATTGCTAAGGAACGAGGAGCTATGATAATTTGCATCACCAGATTTGCAAAATCTCCCCTTACAAGCTATGCTGATATAACACTACTCTGTGGTGCCAATGAAGGTCCTCTTCAAGGAGGTAGCTTATCTGCAAAATTATCTCAACTTTATCTATTGGATCTTTTATATGCAGAGTATTTTAAAAGAACTTTAGAGCAGTCCATATTGAATAAAGAAAGCACGGCTAAAGCGGTAATAGATAAGATGATATAAATGTGACACCCGGTACTAACTTACGAACTTATTGGTGGGGGTATTACATTTATTGGAATTTCCATAATTTAATATGACATTATCATAGAATAATCATATAATTCTAAAATTCCTGTTGACAAAAAGAAATATTGATGTTATATTATCATACAATATAATAAAGACTTAGAAGAGGAAAGTAAG
>JAAZMG010000219.1 GCA_012798935.1 Tissierellia bacterium
ATAGATAAGATGATAGAGGAAATAGTTCCTGAGGAAGATGATGAGGAATAAGAACTGGGGGTGATGAAATGAATATAGTATTTATGGGGACACCTGAATTTGCAGTTCCTTCTTTAACATCATTATTCGAAAGGGGATATAATATTTCCTTGGTAGTCACCCAAAAAGATAGGCCAAAGGGCAGAGGGAAAAAGATGAGGCCTACTCCTATAAAGGAAAAGGCATTAGAATTAGGGTTAGAGGTTTATCAACCGGATTCTATTAATTCTCGAGAATCCATAAATAAATTACGAGAATTATCTCCAGACTGTATTGTAGTAATTGCCTTTGGGCAGGTACTAAAAAGGGAGGTGCTTGATATACCTCAATATGGATGTATCAATATACATGCATCTCTTCTCCCAAAATATAGGGGTGCTGCACCTATTAACTGGGCTATTATAAATGGAGAGAAGGAAACAGGGGTAACCATAATGGAAATAGATGAAGGATTAGATACAGGTGATATGCTCCATTATAAAAAAATACCTATAATGGAGGAAGATGATTCGGAGTCTATTCATGATAAATTATCTATAATGGGGGGCGATTTAATAGTAGAAACTATAGAGGGTTTAAAAGATGGAAGTGTTGTAAAGTTGCCTCAAGATGATAGTTTGTCAACTTATGCCCCTATGCTATCAAAAAATACTGGAAAAGTAGATTGGAATAACTCTGGTATTAAGATTAAAAATCTAGTAAGGGGACTAAAACCCTGGCCTTCCGCTTATATGGTTTATAAGGGTGAAAATGTTAAGATACACAAGGTTAAAGTAGTAGAAAAATTTTTAAAAGAAGATAATGGGGTAGTAGTGAAGGTTTCTGATGAAGGAATTTATGTAAATTGCGAGGATGGTTGTATAGTTATTGAAGAGTTGCAATTTCCAGGGAAAAAAAGACTTCATGTGTCCGAACATTTAAGAGGTAATCAATTTGATTCAAATATAAGATTAGGTTAGTATGGGTTCGTTTGGAAAGGAGTGCTAGTATGTATTATGGTGGATATTATGGAGGATATGGTGGAGGCTGGATGTTGTTTTTAATGCCTGCCATACTCTTTTCTATGTATGCTCAGTTAAAGGTTTCCACATCTTTTAACAAATATTTAAGAGTAGTTAGCCGTTCAGGTTATACTGGAAGCCAAGTTGCAAGGATGATATTGGATAGGAATGGGTTACATGATGTTAGAATAGAACTTGTTCCAGGTAATTTGACAGACCACTATGACCCTAGAACTAAAGTAATTAGATTATCGAGAAATGTATATAATGGTAATTCTATTGCAGCTGTGTCGGTGGCAGCCCATGAGGTAGGCCATGCAATACAACATGGAGAAGGATATTTTCCACTTCTTATAAGAAATAATATAGCCCCTATTGCAAGTATTGGTGCTAGGTTTGTTTGGGTTTTAATATTGTTAGGTTTCCTTATAAGTCCTTTTCTTTTAGAGGTAGGGATAATACTATATTTAGCAGTGGTTTTATTCCAAGTTGTAACTTTACCTGTAGAGTTTAATGCTAGTAGAAGGGCCTTATACCAATTAGAAAACGGTATAATTTTAAGAGATGAAATAGAACCTTCAAAAAAGGTACTTAGTGCTGCAGCTTTAACTTATGTTGCTGCTACATTGGTGGCTATTGGCCAACTATTGAGATTACTTGCTTTATCTGGTAGGAGAAGAAATTAACAAAAGAATAATTCAATATAAAACTTTTGCCTGGCTTAAGCCAGGCAAAATAGTTTATAACAGGAGGAAATATATGGATTCTAGGGAAGTTGCGTTAAATATTTTAATAGATATAAATGTTAATGGAGCTTTTTCTAATTACTCTATCAATAAACATTTAGGACGAAAAGAAAATATAAAGGATGAAAATTTAATAAGGGAAATTGTATATGGAGTGATAGAAAATCTTTTGTACATAGATTATATTATTTCAAAAGTTTCAAAGATTAAGATTAGAAAAATTCATTCTACAATCCTAGAGATTTTAAGGATGGGAGTATATCAAATTACTTTTATGGATAAAATTCCAGATAGGGCAGCGGTAAATGAAGCTGTTAATCTATCAAAAAAACGTGGCCATAAAGGGGTTAGTGGTTATGTTAATGGAGTACTGAGAAATGTCTCAAGGAATAAAGAAGAATTGATGAAAATTGATCAAAAAAATAGGATTGATTGTCTATCAATTAAGTATTCTCATCCTCAATGGATGATCGAAACTTGGGTAGATGAATATGGATATGAATTTACTGAAAGGTTGTGTAAAGAAAACAATTGTAAGCCAAGGTTAAATCTTAGGGTCAACACATTGAAAACTACTAGGGAAAAGTTAATGGAAAAACTATCTTCTTATGGATATATCGTTCATAAAACATTATATGCAAAAGATGGTATTACTGTTGATAATCCTACTAGAATTACAGAAATTGACGAATTTGGGTCAGGATTTTTTATAATTCAAGATGAAAGTAGTATGTTAGCCTCTCAGATAGCCAATCCAAAAGAAAATAGCCTTATATTGGATTTATGTAGTGCACCAGGTGGAAAGGCAACACACCTAGGGCAATTGATGAACAATAAAGGTCAAATAATAAGTAGGGATATATATGATCATAAATTAAAATTAGTAAAGGAGAATGCTAATAGACTAGGTATTAATATAATAAAGACAGAAAAATTTGATGCTACAAAGTTGGATGAAAACTTAATTGGAAAGGTAGATTATTGTGTAGTGGATGCTCCTTGTTCTGGTTTAGGTATTATTAGAAGAAGACCTGAAATAAAATGGAATAGAGAAATGAAAGATATTGAGGAACTGAATAAAATTCAAGAGAAGATATTAGATAATGCTAAAAAATATGTAAAGCCTGGGGGGATAATTATCTATAGCACTTGTACCATTGGAAATC
>JAAZMG010000220.1 GCA_012798935.1 Tissierellia bacterium
GGGGTCATAAATAGGGATATAACTACTGATATAATGAATGGTATTATAATATTTCCCATATTATTTTCGCTCCTTAATATTATATTCGCCTAAAATTTTATATTAGAATAGTTAATAAGTCAATAAGGCAAGGGAAGACAAGGGGACGGTACTCTGTCTCATTTGTACCGTCACATCACCTTTGATACATTATTTTGTCCCAAATAGTCTGTCCCCTGCATCACCTAAACCAGGAACTATATAGGCATTCTCATTTAATCTTTCATCAATACTTGCTACATATATATCTACCTCAGGGTGAGCCTTTTGCACAACCTCTATGCCCTCTGGTGCAGCAATTAAACAAACTAATTTCATAGAATTAGAACCTCTTTCCTTTAAAAATTCAATAGCAGCTGTTGCTGAGCCACCAGTTGCCAACATAGGATCTAAAACTATCAATTCCCTATCTCCAATATCATTAGGTAATTTACAATAATATTCTACAGGTTTTAAGGTCTTTGGATCCCTATAAAGGCCTACATGTCCAACCCTAGCAGCAGGAAGCAAGTTTAACATTCCATCTACCATTCCCAGTCCTGCTCTCAATATAGGGACTAAACCTAGTTTCTTCCCTGAAATAACTTCAGCCTTCATCTTTGTCAAAGGCGTTTCAATTTCAATTTCCTCTAAAGATAGATCCCTAGTAACCTCATAGGCCATAAGCATAGAAACTTCTTTTACCAATTCCCTAAACTCCTTGGAACCAGTATTTTTATCCCTGATAAATGTGAGTTTATGCTTAATTAGTGGATGATCTAATACTACAACTTTGCCCATATAAAAAACTCCTTTCGTATTTAGAATATATACATAAAAAAACTCCCTGAGTGATTATATCATAATTTAGCCTTCAATATCAGATATTTTATTAATCCTTCTTTCATGCCTTCCACCTTGGAACTGTGATTTTAGCCATATAGATACTATTTCAATAGCTAAATCTTTTCCTATAACTCTACCACCTAATGCCATTATATTTGCATTATTATGCTCTACGCTCATTCTAGCAGAATAAGTATCACCACAAAGAGCACATCTAATCCCTTTTACTTTATTACAAGCAATAGATATACCTATGCCCGTACCACATATAGCTATACCCTTGTCAACTTCCCCAGATAAAACTCCTTCAGCCAATTTTCTACCATAATCAGGATAATCCACCGAATCTAAAGAATTGGTTCCATAATCCAAATAATCGATACCTTCCTTTTCAAAATAATCCTTAATATGCTCCTTTAGCTCAAAACCTCCATGATCACTACCTATACCTATTTTCATCAATATCTCCTCCTGTTTTTCTGATAATGTATTTTAGTGCTTCTTTTATTTCCTCTTTAGTATTGTTGTAAATATGTATATCCCCACCAAATGGATCCCTTACATTCTCTTCCTTGTCATAAGCATACTCTTTTAAAGTATATACTTTCCCTCTAATAAAATCATATTTAGAAAGCAAAATTTCCTTGTGGGATATACCCATAGTTAATATTAAATCTGCCCATTCTAATAAATCCTTATAAATTATACTAGCCCTATGGGTTTCTATATCTATCCCTTCAACTTTTAAAGCTTCAATAGCTCCTTTAGAGGCACTCTGCCCATCTAGAGCATATATTCCTGCTGATTTAACATTTATATCTATACCTTTTTCCTGGGCCATGTCCTCCAATAAAGCCTTCGCCATTGGACTTCTACAAGTGTTTCCAGTACAAACAAA
>JAAZMG010000221.1 GCA_012798935.1 Tissierellia bacterium
AGGAGATTACACGGTAGTAGGACATAATGCAATAGTCCATGGTTGTACTATAGGGGATAATTGCTTAATAGGCATGGGAGCTATAATATTAAATAAAGCAGTCATTGGAGATAATTGTATAATTGGAGCAGGGACTGTAATAACTGAAGAAAAAACAATCCCTCCAAACTCTCTAGTATTAGGAGTACCAGGAAAGGTAGTTAGACAGGTAACAGAAGAAGAAATCAGATCTGTGAGGGATAATGCTATAGGATATTATAAACTATATAAAAAATATAAAGCTACTCGGTAATACAAATCGACCCAAACCCAACGCTAACACCCTAGTTTATTATGAATAAGTTAATATGTTAGTGCCAGGTGTCGATATTTATCGGTATCTACTTCGATTACTTGACATTATTGTAAACTTCTGTCGATTGTATAATTCTAAGCGTTATGATAAACTGAATTATAATTAGATTAAGATTTTACTCACCCTGCTGTATTGGTGTGTTGTAATTGCTGACCTTACTAAAAAGAGGAGATTCTGATTTGGAGGGTGTTTATGAAAGATCATAGAATAATTATAGATTATGAAAACTTATACAAGGATTTATTAGATGAATTCAATGCAATACTTGATTCTTCTGATGATGGAATCCATATAACCGATGGAAAGGGAGTGACCCTTAAATTTAATAAGGCCTGTGAAAGGATAGATGGGGTTAAGGCAGACTATGTAATTGGTAAGAATATGGAGGAATTAGTGGCTGAGGGTATATATTCTGAATCGGTAGCTTTGGCTGTAATCAAGGAGAAAAAACAAATATCAATGCTACAAAAGGTCAATGGTAAAGAAGTTATAGGTACAGGAACACCTATTTTTAAGAATGGAGAACTGTATAGAATTGTGATCAATTCTAGAGATATTACCGAATTAAATCAATTAAATAGATCCTTGGAGGAAGAAAGATTAATCAGCAAAAAATATAAGCAAGAACTAGAGCTTATGAGTTCAAGGGATAAAGCTATTAGCTCTGATATAATTTACAACAGTGAAAAGATGGATAAAATAATCAATTTGACTCTTAAAGTGGCAAAAGTGGACTCTACTGTTTTAATAGAAGGTGAGTCCGGTGTAGGAAAAGGAGTTTTAAGTTCTTTTCTGCATAAAAATAGCCTTAGATTTAATAAACCATTTATTAAAATAGATTGTGGTGCTATACCTGAAAATTTGCTGGAATCTGAGCTATTTGGCTACGAAAAAGGTTCATTTACAGGAGCGGACAAGGAAGGTAAAGTAGGCCTTATACAATTAGCAAATGAAGGTACATTGTTTTTAGATGAAATTGGAGAACTTCCTCTAAACTTACAGGTTAAGCTACTTAATGTAATTCAAAATAAACAAATAACAAAGGTAGGAGGTACAACAGTAATTCCTGTTGATATACGGATAATAGCTGCAACCAATAGGAATTTAGCCGAAATGGTAAAAAACAAAGAGTTTAGAGAAGATCTTTATTATCGGTTAAATGTTATCCCTATAAATATTCCCCCCTTAAGAGAAAGAAAAGAAGATATCCCACCTTTAATTAGTTATTTCTTAACTGTATTTAACAAAAAGTATAATTATAATAAGACAATAACTCCTGAAGCATTGAAAATACTTATAAATTATGACTGGCCTGGTAATATTAGAGAAGTAGAAAATCTTATAGAAAGATTATTAGTCACTACATCTAATGAAATTATTGATAAGCAAGATATACTAGAGCATACCACATTTTCAATACATGATTTTATAAAACTTGATTCTTATGATGGGACTTCTTATAAAAACATAATTAATAATTTTGAAAAAAAACTTCTATTGGATTTAAGATCAAAATGTACAAGCACTGCTGAAATGGCTGAGATTCTTAAACTAGATCCCAGTACAATAAGAAAAAAATTCAAAAAATTAAATATTAAGTTAGAGTTTTAAAAGGACAAATTTCCTTCGAGGAAATTTGTCCTTTACAGTTTTTGAATGTTTTCATACTTTTTCGACTTTGTGGAGGAAAATTATCCTCCTATTAATTTTTTTAGATAAGTAAAACTTGTAATTAAAGCTGTTTGTGGATTGGCATCATTCTTGCAATATTCTATAGTATAAAATAAAAGGGGGTTTTATATTATGGAAAATAAAAACATTAAACAACCAGCAACAGCATTTGCCTCACCAAGGTTTTGTAATACTGGTAACTTTATGAGAATGGAACGTGTAAATAGTGCAGAGGGATTAGA
>JAAZMG010000025.1 GCA_012798935.1 Tissierellia bacterium
GGTTACAGCGATACTCCCTCACCACAGAAATCTATTTAAGGAAAAGGTTGTAGGCGCTTGTCATGTGATTAATGGATTTGGAAAAAGTGTAGGGTTGGTACAGATTGAAGAATTAGGGAATATAGAAACTCCAATAATACTTACCAATACTTTGTCTGTAGGTGCAGCTCATGAAGGTTTAGTAAGATATATGCTTTCTATTGATGAAGATATAAAATCCTTAAACCCTATTGTTTGTGAATGTAATGATGGTTATTTAAATGATATTAGAGGCCTTCATATTAGGGATTTCCATGTGTTTGATGCCATAGAAAATGTAGCTTCCGACTTTGAAGAGGGAAATGTAGGGGCTGGCACAGGAATGGTGTGTTATGGATTAAAAGGTGGAATCGGTACTTCCTCCCGTATAGTCAATATTGATGATAAGGACTATATTGTAGGTGTACTTGTATTATCTAATTTTGGCTTGATGAAGGATTTAGTGGTAAATGGAAATTTTATCGGGAAAGAATTAGCAAAAAGTATAAAGTCCAAAAATCAAAAAGATGACAAAGGCTCTATTATCGTAATAGTAGCCACAGATATACCCCTTTCCTCTAGGCAACTAAAAAGAATTATTAAAAGAACAAGCCCAGGAATCGCTAGAACTGGTGGATTTATTAGCCATGGTAGTGGTGAAATAGCCATTGGATTTTCTACAGGTACTATTATAAATCATAATAGTAATAATGACCTATTGGATGTAAAAATACTTAATGAATCAAAGATTAATCAGGTATTTAGAGCTACATCTGAAGCAACAGAAGAAGCTATACTTAATTCTTTAATATGCTCAACTACAACTACTGGAATAGATGAACGCACCATTTATTCTTTGGTAGATGCAAAAAAACTAATATAAACTTAGGAGGATAGAAAAATGGTTGATGAATCAAAAGGAAAAAAACTTCAAGAAGCTTTAACCCATAAATGGAAAAACGTATGGGAAACATTAGATAATAGTGAAATGGAAAAGGTTTTTGCAATAAATGAGGAATACAAAAATTTCTTAGATAAAGGAAAAACAGAAAGGGAATCAGCTAGAGAAATAATACGAATGGCTTCTGAAAAAGGCTACATATCAATAGATGAAATAAGGAATAAAAGAATTAAACCTACTGCTGGCATGAAGATAAATGCAAATAATAAAAATAAAGCTGTTGCATTGTTTGTACTGGGAAAAGAAAAACTTGAAAAAGGAATGCATATTGTTGGTTCACATTTAGATGCTCCTAGAATAGATTTGAAACATTTCCCTCTCTATGAGGATTCAGAACTTGCTCTATTAAAAACCCATTATTATGGTGGAATAAAAAAATATCAATGGGTTACATTGCCACTGGCTTTACATGGAGTTGTAATAAAGGAAGATGGGGAAAAAATTGATATTGTTATAGGTGAAGACGAAAACGATCCAGTATTCTTTATAACCGATTTATTACCACACCTAGCTAAAGAACAAATGGAAAAGAAAATGAATGAAGGTATTGTAGGTGAAGGTTTAAATGTCTTAATTGGAAGTATACCTTATAATGATAGCGAAATAAGTGAAAAAGTAAAACTAAATGTACTTAAAATACTTAATGAAAAATATGGAATAAAGGAAGAGGATTTCACCACTGCAGAATTTGAAATAGTACCTGCAGGAAAATCAAAAGATGTTGGTATAGATAGAAGCATGGTTGGGGGATATGGTCAGGATGATAGAGTTTGTGCCTTTACTTCCCTTAAAGCCATATTAGATGTGGAAGTTCCAAATAAAACAGCTGTTGCCTTATTTGTAGATAAAGAAGAAATAGGCAGTGTAGGAAATACAAGTATGAAATCAAAATTCTTTGAAAATACTGTTTCAGAATTAATAGATCTTACAGAAGAAAATTATTCAGAAATTCTTGTTAAGAGGGCATTAGCAAATTCCTGGGTACTTTCGGCTGATACATTAGGGGCCTTTGACCCTAATTACCCTGAAGTTCTAGATAAAAGAAATTCTCCTTTTATAGGCAATGGAATAACTATAGTTAAATATACTGGTGTAAAAGGAAAAAGTGGAAGCAATGATGCAAACTCTGAATATCTAAGTAAGATTAGAAAAATATTTAATGACAACAATGTAGTATGGCAAATGGGTGAATTAGGAAAAGTTGACCAAGGCGGTGGAGGAACAATTGCTTATATACTTGCAAACTATGGAATGGAAGTAGTAGACTGTGGAATACCCCTACTAAGTGTACATGCACCTTTTGAAATTGCAAGTAAAGCAGATGTATATATGACATATAGAGGCTACAATGCATTTTACAAAGCATAAATATAAAGCTGGAAGGATAATGGCTACTCCTTCCAGCTTTATATATTTTTTGTATATACAATTGAATGTACTAATTTCCCATTTATATGTTCAGATTTCATTAAATCTATTTTATCAACATTAATACTTATTTGCTTAATGATATTTGATAAATCTTCGGAATTAAAATTATCCTTTAATTTTACTTTTCGTCCTATAGTAAGATGAGGCTTATATGCTCTATTTTCTAACTCAAAGCCTTGTTTGATTAGCAGTTGATGGAGCTTAGCTTGAGTTTTTAAAAGTATCTCATTATGCTCAATTTCCAACCATTGAATATTTCCTTCTTTCCTTTTAAAATATCCTAATTCTGACAACGTCATTGTGAATGGTTCGGTAACTACTTGATCCATTACATCCTTTATTGTTTCAACTTTCTCTGAAGGAATATCCCCAATAAACTCTAAGGTTAAATGCATATGTTCATTATTTACAAATTTCCCCTGAATAGAATATTTTTTTACTTCTTTAATTATATCTTGAATTTTATTCTTTACACTCTCCTTAAAATTAATGGCTATAAATAATCTCATATTATCCTCTCCTCACTACAAAACTAATTCCTAGCAAAATATCTTCATTATTATATACATTATACTATGTTTATAATAAAAATCACCTTCTTGAATTTTGAAATTCTGATTTTCGTGCATTTTCCTATATATTTGTTTTAATATTAACAACTAAGGGTAATAAAATTATAGAAATATTAAATAGTTTGTCTGTTTAGTATAGAAAAACTTAATAGAAAGGATGACATTATGACTGACGAAAACAACGTAAGTTGCACAAGACCAGAATTGATGAAGCTACCAGAAGAAGATATTAGCGAAGAATCAAAAGAAATTATAAAGGAGGAAAAACAAAGAATGATTAAAGTAGGTAAGCCAGCACCATTGTTTCATGCACCAGCATATTATGAGGGAAAATTTACAAATATAAGTTTAGAAGACTATAAAGGAAAGTGGGTTCTACTTTGCTTCTACCCAGGAGACTTTACCTTTGTCTGAGCTACAGAAGTTTCAGCAGTTGCTGAAAAATATTCTGAATTAAAAGAATTAGATGTTGAGGTTCTTTCTGTAAGTGTAGATTCTACATTTGTACACAAGATGTGGAATGACCATGAATTATCTAAAATGATTGGAAAAGACATACCATTCCCAATGCTAGCAGATCAAAATGGAAATATCGGAAAACTATATGGAATTTATGACGAAGATAGTGGAACAGAAACTAGAGGACGTTTTATAATAGACCCAGATGGAATAGTCCAAGGATTTGAAGTTCTTACTCCACCAGTAGGTAGAAATGTATCAGAATCTATAAGACAAATAAAAGCATTCCAACTTGTTAGAGCTACAAAAGGTGCAGAGGTCACTCCTTCAGGCTGGAAACCTGGTAAAAAAACTTTAAAACCTGGAACAGATCTTGTAGGCAATGTATGGAAAGAGTGGAAAGTTAGCGAAGCATTTGAAGATTAATTAAAAATCAGGGGCTTAGATAAATGCCCCTGATTTTTAATATATTCATATATTAACATTCGATAATAAGTCCTCTTTGTCAATGCCTCTCCTTTTATCACAAATCCTCTTTAAACTTATTCTTGTTTTTAACAACTAAAATTCAACAAAATATAATTTATTATTGGTAGTAATTGGGTATATATCTATAACATAGAAGTATACCTAACAAATAGGCGAAAGTGGTAGGCTAAAGGCTATAAGGGGTTGGGAATTATGAATAATAAAAATAAGCGAAAAGCCATCCATATTAAAACTTTTATAATACCATTTATAATTATCGCTATAATATTCTTAATTGTTGGTAAAATTTTAATTGACAGTATAAAAAATCATTATTATAATCAGCTTGAAGAACAGTCAATAAACTTTGCTAGAAGTTATTCCCATAGTTTAGCTAAGGGAACAGAAGCATACGAAATAGTGGATAAATTGCTTGAAGATAAACTATCGGTAGCCAGCAAAATAGTAGCTTTCTATGATTATCACCATAGCAATGAACAGCTTAAAAAATTAGCTGACACTTTAGAAGTTGATGAAATTTATTCATATAATCCTCAAGGAGAAATAGTCTTTTCTAATACAGATAAGTACCTTGGCTGGAAAGCATATGAAGGACATCCTGTCTATGATTTTATATTTAGTAACAAGAAAAGTCTGGTAGAAGACATAAGACAGGATACAGAATCTGGTGTTTATTATAAATATGGCTATTTTAAAGCACCTGATGGTTGTATTATTCAAATAGGTGTATTGGCAGATAAAATTCAAAATTTTCTTGGTGGCTTTGAAATACAGCAATTGCTTGATGAAATGGAAGACGATGAAATTATAGGTCAAATTTCCTTTATAGATAATTATTTCAATATTCTTGCAAGTACTGACAATGGACTTGTTGGAAGAAAAATCACTAATCAAGATGTTAGATCTGCAATTGATGAAGATAGAGAACATAGTTTTTTAAATTATTTTTATGGGAAAAAAGTATATGAAGTTTTTATACCAGTATATTTTCAAAACAGCAAAATAGGAACATTAGCTATAAGACAGTCTTTAGAAAAAACTGAAGCAATCGTAAGACAAGTTTCCACTATTGGTTTTGTGACTTTATCAACCATATTTGCCTCCCTACTTTATGCCATGGCTTCTACATATAATAAAAATAAAAAACTAATAAAATTAGCATATTATGATTCATTAACTGGTCTACCTAATAAAGAATACCTTATAGAGTTTTTAACAGAAAAAATAGAAAAAAATAATGGGGATAAGAAAGCCCTGTTATTAATAAACTGTAGTAATTTTAGAACTGTTAATTTAACCTTTGGTTTTCAATATGGAGATACAATTCTTCAAGAATTAGCCGAAAAGTTGAAGGAATTAGCTAATATATATATAATTCTTTTTAGATTTACATCTGATAAGTTTGTTTTATACGTGGACAATTATGATGAAAAAAATGATTTAATTAGGCTAGCAAATAAAATAAATGAAATATTTAATAATCCTTTTAAGTCAACAGATGTGAATCAATTTATAGGGGCTCAAGTTGGAATTGTTGAAATAGATAATAATTATAATAGTATTGATCAGTTATTAAAGGATGCTTCCGTTGCATTAACCTATATTAAAGATAACTCTTCTGCAAATTATGCTTTTTTTAATGAAGAGATAGAGAATATAGTTAAGCGAGAGGAAATGATTGAAAAAGAAATTAGAACTGCCCTATCTGAAAAGAATACAAAAAAACTTTATTTAGAATATCAACCACAAGTTGATTTAAAAACAAATCAAATTGTAGGCTTTGAAGCTTTGGCCCGTATGAAGACCAAAAATCTTGGTCTTATCTCCCCTGTTGAATTTATTGATATTGTAGAAAGAAAACAATTGATGATTCCTTTTGGTAATTGGGTATTAAAAACAGCCTGTAATTTTATTGGAGTTTTAAATAATAAAGGCTATGATGTTATAAAGGTAGCAGTCAATATATCTGGAATTCAACTGATGAGAGATGATTTCATAGATACAGTAATGGACATTATCAAGGAAACCGGAATTAAAGAGTCTAATTTAAAATTAGAAATAACAGAATCTATTATTTTAGAAGGTTTTACCATTGTAAACAGCAGGCTAAAACAGCTGAGAGATTTAGGTATAGAAATAGCATTAGATGATTTTGGGACAGGCTACTCTTCTCTTTCTAGAATAAGAGGTCTAAATATTGATTGTGTGAAAATCGATAAATATTTTATTAGTAAGATACCTGTAAAAGATCACAGTGAACTTATAACCAAGGAGATTATTTCAATGTGTCATAAAATTGGCCTTACAGTAATAGCCGAAGGCGTAGAGGTTAAAGAACAAAGAAGATACTTGGTAGAAAACCACTGTGATATTATGCAAGGCTATTTGTTTAGTAAACCCCTTTCTAAAGAGAAAACCCTCCAAATATTAAAGAACAATTATAAAGATAGGAAAAATAATAATTATTTATGATACATTATAGATAGTAATAATTTTGCACCTTATCTAACTAAATTATAGGGGGAATAAAATGAACCAGACTATAACACAAATAAAGAATAGAAAATCAGTAAGAATA
>JAAZMG010000222.1 GCA_012798935.1 Tissierellia bacterium
AAATCCTCCTTTTTAGTTTAAAGGAGAGCTTTCTCTCCTTTTCAGTCTCTCTGGACTGAATTAAAGGCTTGTTTTGATTGTAATTTATTTTTTCCTCATAAAAAAACTTCTTGTCGGCAGCAAGAAGTTTTTACATAATTGCATAACTATCCCTCTATTACAATCTTGCCAGCCTCTCTGGACTGAATTAAAGATTTTAATGTTCATTTTTTATTCTTAACAATTATACCACTAGATTGAGGTATATGCAATAACTATTTTAACCACATTTAGAAAATCCACAGTTCCTACAAATCATACATCCTCCTTCGTGATCTACCTTGCTGCCACACTCTGGACAATTTCCTTTGTTACTTTCCATAATATCTTCATTTTTTATATTAATTCTATCTTTTTTATTCTCTTCTTCTATTTCATATATCATTTCATTTGTAAAACCATTTTCTATCTCTACATAGGTATTCATGACCCTCTCTAATGCTTTTCCTATAGCATCAGGACAAGATAAAACCTTTATATCTTTATTTGTAGCTCTTTGTCTTAATGTAGAATGACATCTTATCCCTTTTAATTGTTCAATAATCTCTTCAACATCCATACCTGATCTTAAAGCTATGGATATAAGCCTACTAGTAGCTTCAGATTGGCTTGGACATCCCCCAGCTCTACCTACGTTAGTAAATACCTCACATATACCATTTTCATCATAGTTTACAGTAATATATAAGTTTCCGCAGCCAACCCTTACCTTTTCTGTCATTCCTTGGGTAATTGAAGGTCTCTGTCTTGGTTTAATATTATTTTCTGTTAAGGACTCCATATTAGAATATTTTTTCTTAGTAGATAAAACCTGATTATCTCTACTACCATCCCTATATATTGTTACTCCTTTACAACCTAGTTTATAGGCAAGTCTATATACCTCCTCTACATCTTCTTTAGTAGCCTCATTTGTAAAATTTACAGTCTTAGAAACAGCATTATCTACATGCTTTTGGAAAGCTGCTTGCATCTTTATATGCCAAAACGGTATTATATCATGGGCAGTTACAAAAATTCTTTTTATATCCTCTGGAATCTCTTCTATATGAGCTATAGTACCTTCTTCAGCTATTCTTTCCATCAATTCTTCTGAATAGAATCCTCTTTCCTTTGCAACTTTTTCAAAATATGGGTGGACTTCTAACAATTTATCGTCATCCATAACATGTCTAACAAAGGATATGGCAAATAAAGGTTCCGCCCCACTACTTGCCCCTGCTATTATGCTAATAGTTCCGGTAGGTGCAATGGTGGTAGTAGTAGCATTTCTCATCTTTATTCCTTGTTCTTTAAATATACTATCTTCATAAGCAGGAAATACTCCTCTAGTCTCTGCTAATTCTTGAGATTTTTCTTTTGTTCTTTTAT
The DNA here is from genome assembly GCA_012798935.1 of Tissierellia bacterium. GTDB lineage: Bacteria > Bacillota > Clostridia > Tissierellales > Tepidimicrobiaceae > JAAZMG01. The sequence continues at coordinate 1,411 of JAAZMG010000222.1, forward strand.
CAATAAAACCCATTATTCCTTCAGCAAGCTCTACAGCCTCTTGGGAATTATAAGGAATACCTAAATAGAATAACAAATCTGCAAATCCCATAACTCCTAAACCTATTTTTCTAGTTTTCTTTGTCATTTCATCAATTTCAGGTAGAGGATATTTATTTACATCAATAACATTATCAAGAAAGTGAACAGATATATCTACTACTTCTCCAAGCCTATCATAGTCCATTTCATAACCATTAATACCTTTTTTTATCATTTTAGCTAAATTAATTGAACCAAGATTACAAGATTCATATGGTAAAAGTGGTTGTTCCCCACATTGGTGAACTACAATACCATTACATATCATGGAATGAGTTATAGGCTCAGTTAAATCATACACCCTTTCACTTCCTATATGTTTAATAGAAATTATCTTTTCATAATACTTTTCTTTATAAAAAGATTTGAATTTTATATCTTCAAGAGCTTTTTGTTTGTTTTCAGATATAAATCCTACATTTTTTAAAAATCTATCACGAGACTGACCAAATATACCCAACTCATACAAAACTCCATCGCTATCATAAAACCTTTTTTCTCCATTTACAGTAGTATATTCAAACAATCCTTTTCTTGGCTTTCTTGATCGATTTAATATAACACTTTTTATTCCCAAATTAAGCAATAATATTTGCACACCTTGTAATAATTTTTTACTTTTAGATGTTAATACTGCCCAAGAACTATTAGATTGAGGATTATCTCTAACACTTCCATCAGCTGAAAATAAGCCCTGTAAAAATCCTACAACAACTTCAAAAGGAGCCTGATATATGCTTTGAGGTACTTCTTTTTTATCTGCTTTTACAGGTTTTACCCCTAGTTTTTTAAAAAACTCAACAAAATATTTACTATGATATGAAAGATGATATACACCACTTCCTCTTTTTATTTCTTTAATATCTTTACCATATATATTATTTATAAAAGTTTTTAAATAGTTTAATATATCCATGTCATCTTTTGAAAAAACAAATCCTACTCTTGGGTTTTTATCATCTCTTAACCAGCCATCACCAATAAGCCAACCTAATGTATGTCCCAGCTCCTTAGACCATTTATTCGGTAGATTGAATTTGTATGTTCTTCCATTCTTGCCAATATAAGTATTGCTCGCCTTAAATGGAATATCCCAATTTGTTGAAAAAAGCCCTTTCCCAGATTGTATTAAAACTTCATCTCCAATTTCTAATTCTTTAAGTTCTCTCCACCCTTCTGGAGTCATAAATCTGTGATCTATGGTAGTCTTTATTTCATAACCAGATTTTGTAGTCAATTTATATACATCTTTTTCACCATTGTTATATGCTTTACTTGTTTTGTTCAAAGATACACCATTATAATCCATATAGGGAATAGATTCAATGATACATCCACCATTTGCTACTTGATATTGAGTCATAGGCACTCTATTATCAGTAGCAATGTTTAATCCACCATTCTGATATTTATTGTATATATCATCAATTCTCATTAAACCGTACTCTGTTGAAACATAGGTATCTCCTGTAACACATGGGTTAGTACTTTCTATCTCACCTAGCCCTGGAACAGTACTTGTATTGTTAATTCTATCCAAAAATATAATACCCGGCTCTCCCGTACTCCATGCCATCTCTACTATATATTTAAACACCTTTCTTGCATTTAATTTTCCTACAGGTTTATTAGTATGGGGATCAATTAAATCATAGTCTTTACCTTTTTCTACAGCTTCCATAAAACTTTCTGTAATACCTACACTTATATTAAAATTAGTTATCTCCGTTGTATCCTGTTTGCTCTCAATAAACTCCATTATATCAGGATGATCTACCCTAAGGATACCCATATTAGCACCTCGACGAGTACCTCCTTGTTTTACAGCTTCTGTTGCCGAATTAAATACCTTCATAAAACTAATAGGTCCCGATGCAACTCCCCCTGTTGATCTAACAGAAGAGCCTTTTGCTCTTAATCTTGAAAAACTAAATCCTGTTCCTCCACCGCTTTTATGTATTAGTGCTGCATTCTTTATTGCATCAAATATACCTTCCATAGAATCTTCTATAGGCAATACAAAACAAGCAGACAATTGTCCTAACTCCCTTCCTGCATTCATTAAAGTAGGAGAGTTAGGTATAAATTCCTGGCTTGTCATAACTCGGTAAAATGTATTTGAAATTTCTTCAACATTTGCATTATCATCGTATAATAAATCTGCTGATGCTACAAAATCAGATACTCTTTTGAACATTTCCTCTATAGTTTCTATTACATTTCCGTTTAAATCCTTAGCTAAATATCTTCTCTCAAGAACCATTTTAGCATTATTTGAAAAAACCATGTTTCTACCTCCCAACAGCAATATTTAGTATGTTGATCTTTTTGTTATGCTATATATTGTATCAATCTATAGTTTGACTGTCAAAGCAAAAAATAGGTGTCATTCCATCAAAATTCCGTGAATGCTTAACTAAAAACCCTTTTTACTTCTTTAATCCTTAAAATCTTCTATTTCACTTTCTATAATCTAATAGTTCAATATATTTAATATATCCCTAGCTGTCTCATCTGTATATTCACCATTTCTATATTTCTTTGTGGCAACTATAATTTCGGCTTGGCTGTCACTATCATAAATATTTTTTACAATGGAAGGTCTTTCTATAAAATATCCAACTTCCCTAAAATTTTTATTTAAAAATATAAATGTTGGAATTTTTACTGCACCTTCCACAGAATACCTTTCAAAATACTTTTCATTACCTTCCCTTATTATAATAGAAATTTTGAAATTATCATTTATATCTTTAATCTTTTGAAGAACTGGAACATTAACCATGCAATCTGGGCACCATATTTCTGCTAGGGCTAAAACATTTATCCTTTTATCAATGGCTGCTATCCTACTTATAAGATCTTTATCAAATTGAATACTACTATATATTTGAATAGTTTTTTCTTTATAAGAATCTGCTCCTGTATTAACAAACTTTTCAAAGGAAACTCCTTGGTTGAATAATTCTTTTATATTCATGTTTTTCCTCCCTTTTCTATTACCTTTTAACCCTTCTATTATTCGACTATTTACACTATATTATATCAAAAATACCACAAAAAAATAAACAATAAAAAAAACCCTACTTCGACCTACGAAATAGAGCTTTCATATTTTATGTATCTGGCAGTGTCCTACTCTCCCAGGGCGTTACCACCCAAGTACCATCGGCGCTGAAAGGCTTAACTTCT
>JAAZMG010000223.1 GCA_012798935.1 Tissierellia bacterium
ATCAAAGAAAAAGTTGACGGTGGAATACTATTCTCCTCAGGTCTTATAGCAGGAGAAGGTTTAATAGGAATATTGTTAGCAGTATTGGCTATAATACCAATAGGATTAGATGCAGCAGGGGAGACTATAACTCTTGCAGATAAAATAGGCTTTGGCAACAATATACTAGGTCAATGGGGTTCTGTATTATTCTTCGGCCTATTAAGTTTTACCTTAATTAAACACTCATTCTTCGTTAAAAGGGAGAACTAGGAGAATAATATGACCAGAAAGAACAACAAAAACTATCTAGACTATATACCAAAAAAATCCGATAAAATCCATTGGAAGGAAGGGGAAGAAGGGCTGATCCAATTAATAATATATAGAGACTCCCTATTTGAAAAAATAGTAAGGAAGCTTTTCCTAACTCCTGATAAATATCTAATAGATCTAGATAGAATGGGCAGCTTCATATGGAACCATATAGACGGTAAAAAAAGTATATATGAAATATCCCAATTAGTAAAAGATGAGTTCAAAGAAGAATCAGAGCCCTTATATGAAAGGCTAATTCAATATATGAATATTCTAAAGAATAACAAAATTATCGAGCTTTTATAAACAATAACTTGCATTTAGGGTGCCAGGCACCTTAAATGCAAGTTATTTTAAATATATCCTCGAATATTGTAAAAAAATCCGGAATATGGTAAAATAATATTAGAAAGAGACTTTAACATTACAATGTGTAAGGGGTGGTCATTTGTCCATAACATCAAACTTAAATTCAAGTAGATGGATCAGAAGCCAATCCAACACTGTAGAGAAGGAATTACAAAAACGGCAAAAACAGATTAGTCATATATTAGATTATGATATATGTGCATCTCTTATATTCAATGATACTAGAAATATAGCTTTTGTAAAAAGCATATATACTAAAGATATAAATTTACATACAGACATGTTTCCACAGACTATATTTTTAAACAGGAAAACATATAATTCTATAAATGAATTAATAGATAAAAAGGATATAATAGAAAATCATCATAATCATAATACCTGTCCTATATTAGAAGGTATAAAATCTGAAACTTTTATACCAGTATTTAGTTCCAATGGTTCAACTATGTCCCTAATAGGTTGTTTATATCTTGGTACCTATGAGTATAAAAACTTTCCCTCAACCCTTATATCGGAAGATAAACGAATAAATGAAAACATATCAGATATATCAAAGCTCCTCACCTTATCCTTAGCAAAATTTGAGCAAACTTTTAATGCAATAAACATGATCAATATATTTGCGGATATTTTAAAGCATAAAGATCATTTTTTGCCTAACCACAGCCATAATGTGGCTAATTGGTGTAAAGAGATTGGAATGGAGTTAGGATTATCTTATAAGGAATTAGACAAATTATATATTGCAGGTTTAATACACGATGTAGGGAAAACTATGGTAGATTATAAAATATTAAATAAACCTGGCAAATTAACAGAAGAAGAATATAAAATTATTCAGAAACATCCAATAGATAGCTATATAATTTCTAAAAGCATATTAGGGAATATATCGGAGTTTGCAGGTATTCCAGAGATGGTTAAACATCATCATGAAAGGTATGATGGTGGAGGATATCCAGACGGTTTAAAGGAAGAAGAGGTTCCTTTTAATAGTTATATAATTGGTATATCCGATGCAGTAGATGCTATGCTATCCAACAGAGCTTACAAAAAAGCTATGCCGGTAAGTGCAATCATTAGAGAGCTATATAAAAACAAAGGTAGCCAGTTCCATCCTAGGCTAGTGGATATAATGGTAGGTAAACTAACTAAAGCCCAAAAGCAACTTGAAGAAACCCTCAATCATTCTATTATATTAAGCTCCTTAATAATTAGTTTTAAAGAGGATATAATGATTCTTGAAGGATCTCTATCCAATATTGATGGTTGTTGTTATGTATTTAAACCTA
>JAAZMG010000026.1 GCA_012798935.1 Tissierellia bacterium
AGGTTGAGGAAGCAGAGTATTATAGGGTTAAGGCTATTAGCTTTGAAAATCCTTTTAGAATGGAAGGAAGTAGCAGTACTTTTTCCATTCCTGATAAATATGGAAAGTATGAAATAAAAGGGACAGAAGCTATATTGAATCTAAATATTTTAAATTCAGTAGGTAGCGGACTATCCTATTCAGGGGAAGATATGATCATCAATCCCCATGGCATATTAGGACCTTTTTATCCACAAAGTAATGTACCTATAATAATATCTGCTTATAATAAAGAAGATACCCTTATAAATAGTACATTGCCCATGATATCCTTCTATGATAATATTACCACCATAAAAGTTGATAATAGACAATTAACGGAAGGAGAGAATTTGATACTTCATAGGAAGTATGACGAAGCAGTATCATATTATGAAGAGCTGTTGAAGGAAGATAGCACCCATGAAGAAGCATTAACCTATCTTTCAAGGCTCTATACTAAAGGATGGAGAAAGAACACTCAAGATTTTGATAAGGGAACAGAATTTTCTTTTAGGCTATATAATTTAACTGGTAATAGATATATTTTAGAAAATTTGCTATCTTTTATGGATATGGATAATAGGGAAAAATATTTAGAAGTAGGAGAGAGGATATTTGAGTTAATACCTGATGAAAATCTGAATAAGGAATTGCTTTGGGAAAAAGGAAAATACTATGCAATCAAAGGGGATTTTAATAAAGCCAGAAAATATTATGAAAAATTAGGAGAGTATTATGTAAATCCAGATATAATATATATAGATATTTACAATGAAGAATTTGATAAAGCTTTAGATAAGTTAAAAGACGATAATTTTAAATTTTGGTCTATAAGTAAAAGGAATTTAACTATTGGTATAGAAGGTTTAAAGGGATTAGATAAGGATTCCAAAGAATGGCTAGAATTTAAAGAGTTTTTATCTAAAGAAATCAAACGGGAAATTTATGAATATAATTTCAACAAAGTTTACAAAAATATAAAAAATCCATCCATAAAATTAATTCTCAAAGAAATAGGAATGGATAATCATTGGCTAAATTGAAATATTACAATAGTGTTACAAATAACTATCCCAAATGGTGCCTGGCACCGTTTGGGAAACTTATGGGAGACAAAGTGGTATTTTCAAAGGCTGTTCAAGGCGGATATCCAATCCTTATGGTATATAAGATGACCGAAAACAATGAATTTAAGTATGCTAAACCTAGGGATTATTACTATACTACCTGGGAAGCTATAAATAAAGGAGAAGGAGACCTACCAGAAGGAAGTGGTGGGGAAACTGTTTCAGTAAATACTTTCGTTATAATGATGCTTATGAACTATAAAATAGACTAACCCGGACAAGAAGACCGTCCCCTTGTCTGGCTAAAAGACTAAAGAGAAATCTTTAGTCTTTTATTTTGTCGAAATATAAGAAAATCTATAAATCATATTGACGAAACAAAATTATATAGATATAATAAACTTAAATAAATTTAACTAAATAAATTTAACTAAAAATATTTAATTAAAAAATTTGAATTGAAAGGGGTTATAAATATTATGAATACATTTGAAAAGGTGAAGGAGATTTTATTGGAGAATTTAGGATGTTCAGAGGAGGATATAAAGCTAGAAAGCAATCTAATTGAAGATTTAGGGGCAGATTCTTTGGATATAGTAGAATTATCCTTAGCCCTAGAGGAAAACTTTGACATAACTGTAGCAGATGAAGATTTTGAAAAACTAAAAACCGTAGGAGCAATTGTAGAATATATAGAGAGGGATTGATATGGATAAAAAAGAGATTATTGAAATATTGGATTTGTTTTCACAAAAAAATTTTAAAAAGTTAACCATTAAAAGGAAAGATTTTACCTTAGAGGTAGAAAAAGAAGCCCAGAATAGCAATATAATAGGTGTAAGAAAACTGGATACAGATCAGAAACTAATAGAGGCTAAAGAATCAACGGGATATAAGGTAAAATCCCCATTGGTGGGAGTTTATTATGAAGCCCCCTCTCCGGAATCAGAGCCTTTTGTAAAATTAGGAGATTTTGTGAAAAAGGATGAGATTATTTGCATAATAGAAGCTATGAAGATGATAAACGAAATAAAAGCTCCTGTTTCTGGAGTTGTTAAAAAAATCAATTTTAAAAATGAAGAATTGGTCCAATATGATGATGTAATTATGGAGATTGAAGAAGATGTTTAAAAGAATACTTATAGCCAATAGAGGTGAAATAGCCCTTAGAATAATAAGGGCTTGTCATGAAATGGATATAGAGACTATAGCCATATATTCTACAGAAGACAAAGATAGCCCCCATGTTAAATTGGCAACGGAATCTATATGTATAGGTCCTGGAAAACCTAGTGAAAGTTATTTGAATATACCAAAGATAATAAATGTAGCCTTACTGACCAAGGTAGAGGCTATCCACCCTGGTTATGGGTTTTTATCTGAAAATGAAGAATTTGTAGATTTGGTAAATCAATGTGGATTGGGTTTTATTGGGCCTGATAAGGAAAGTATCAGTCTTATGGGAAATAAATCTAGGGCTAGACAACTTATGCTAGAAAACAATATACCCATAGTTCCTGGTTCTCAGGGGAATGTAGATAATATTCAAAAGTTAAAGGAAATATGCAATAAAATAGGATACCCTATAATAATAAAAGCATCCTCTGGCGGCGGAGGTAGAGGGATGCGCATTGTCTATAAAGAGGAAGAACTGGAAAGGGAATTTTTAAATTCTAAATCCGAATCTAATGCTTCCTTTGGAGACGATAAGGTATATGTGGAAAAATATATTGTAAACCCTAGACATATAGAAATTCAGATATTAGCCGATAAGTTTGGGAATGTAATCCATTTAGGAGAAAGGGATTGTTCCATCCAAAGAAGGCATCAGAAGATATTGGAAGAAGCTCCCTCACCAAGATTAGGAGAATCTTTAAGGAAAGAACTAGGAAGGGTTGCAGTTAAAATAGCTAGGTTAGCCGGATATATTAATGCAGGAACTGTAGAATTTATTATAGATGAAGAAGGAAAATACTATTTTTTAGAGATGAACACAAGATTGCAGGTAGAACACACTATAACCGAAATGGTTACAGGAATAGATATAGTTAAAGAACAGATAAAAATAGCTAATAATATGAAATTAGGATATGAGCAGAAAGATATCTCCCTACAGGGTCATTCTATCCAGTGCAGAATAAATGGAGAGAATATATTTAATAAATTTTTACCCTCTACTGGGAAGATAAAAAATGTCCATATGCCTGGAGGTTTTAATGTAAGATTTGATTCCTATATAGGGAACAATTCCAATATAAGCCCTTATTATGATACTATGATTGGAAAGCTTATAGTTAAAGGGGCAAATCGGCTAGAGGCTATTAAAAAGATGAGGGTTGCCCTAGAGGAATTAGGAATAGAAGGTATAAAAACCAATATAGAGCTTCATTATGGTATTTTACACGATTTTGATTTTGTAAAGGGAAATTACAACACCTCCTTTTTAGAGCAAAAATTAAGTGGAGAATTTAAAAATTTCTATTTAGAAATGGAGAATTATTATGGAACAAAATATTAGATATGAAAAACCTGTTATATCCATTATAAAAAGGTTAAGAAAGTTTAGAAAAGATCCTAAAGAAGCAGCCCTTCCCGAAAAATTGTTTGAAAAATGTAATGGCTGCGGAAGTTTAATTTCCAAAAATAAAATTGTGGAAAATTTTTTTACCTGTCCAGAATGTAATTACCATTTTAATATCACTTCAAAGGATAGAATGGATATGCTATTGGATGGATATAGGATTATCAATAGACCCTTTAAATTTACCAATCCCATAGATTTTCCTACCTATAAGGCTAAGTATAGGGAAAACAAGAAAAAAAGCGGGCTAAAGGAAGGAATATTAACTGTAGAAGGATATCTGAATGATATAAAACTAATAGTGGTTTCTTTAGATAATAGGTTTTTTATGGGTAGCATGGGTTCCTACATAGGAGAAGAGATAACTAAGGCCTTTGAGCACGCAGGAGAAAGGGACCTTCCCATACTGATATTTTCCACCAGTGGAGGGGCTAGAATGCAGGAGGGAATCTTTTCCCTGATGCAAATGGCTAAAACATCTATAGCCGTAGATAGATATGGAGAAACCAAAAATCTTTATATATCCTGTATGACCCACCCTACTACAGGTGGTGTAACGGCTAGTTTTGCTTCTTTAGGGGATATAATACTAGCAGAGCCAGGAGCTTTAATAGGATTTGCAGGAGCTAGGGTAATCAAAGAAACCATAAAAGGAGAATTGCCAGAGAATTTCCAAAGGGCAGAATTCCTTAAGGAGAAAGGCTTTTTAGATGAAATTGTCCATAGAAAAGATATGAGGGAATATATTTATAAATTATTAAAATTACATGGCTATAGGGGCTGCAAAAAATGATAAGGGAATTGGAAGAAAAAATCAAAAGATTGGAAGAACAGGAAAAGGATTCTGAAATACTTAGAATAAAAAGAAAAGAGATAACAGAAAAATATGAAAAAAAATTCAAACCCTATGATAGAGTACAATTGGCTAGGCATAGGGAAAGACCAAAGGTAAAGGATTTTATAGAAAATATAATAGAGGAGCCTATGTTTTTTCATGGTGATAGGCTTTTTTCCGATGATAAAAGCATTATTGGAGGGATAGGCTATCTAGATGATATTCCAATAACCTTCGTAGGCACCAATAAAGGTAATACTTTGGAAGAAAATGTTCAATGTAATTTTGGAATGCCTAAACCAGAAGGATACAGGAAAGCTCTAAGGTTGATGAAACAGGCGGAAAAATTTAACAGACCAATAATAACTTTTATCGATACTCCAGGGGCATATCCTGGAGTAGATGCAGAGGAAAGAGGTCAGGGAGAAGCCATAGCAAGAAATATTTCAGAGATGGGTAGGCTCAAAGTTCCTATAATCTCCGTATTTACTGGAGAAGGGGGAAGTGGAGGGGCCTTGGCCTTATCTGTAGCCAATAAAATAATTATGATGGAAAATAGTATATTTTCCATACTATCCCCAGAAGGATTTGCCACCATCCTTTGGAAGGACGGCACCCGATGCAAGGAAGCTACGGAAGTTATGAAGCTTATGGCAAAGGAATTATACGATTACAATATTGTCGATAGGGTTGTAGAGGAGGATATATCCTTTTCCTTAGAGGGCTTCAGGGACAATTTTATAAGGCTAAAAAAGGTGATTATAGAAGAATTACAGATGCTTATGATAAAAAATTCGAAAGAATTGATAATAGAAAGACAGGAGAAGTATAGGAGGATTGGAGGAGGATTTTAGTTGGGAATAAGAATAATAAAAACATCCAGTTATCTTCCTAATAAAATAGTGGATAATTTGTATTTTGAAAAGATATTAGACACATCGGATGATTGGATAAGTTCAAGAACGGGAATAAGGAAAAGGCATTTTGTAGGGGATGAAGAAATGTTTGATCTAATTAGGGAAACTATAGTTAAATTAGACCTTTCCCAAGATGAAGCTTGTAAAATAAAAACTATAATTGTAGCTACTAGCACTGCTTTTCATGCTATACCAAATCTATCTAGTCAGGTTCAAGAAGAATTTAATTTAAGCGAAGATACATATTCCCTAGATATAAATATGGGTTGTAGTGGATTTGTAGCAGGACTTAAATTAATAAAGGGGATTATAAAAGAGGGAGAATATGCTCTATTAATAGGAGTAGAAGTATTATCTAAAATATTGGATTTTACCGATAGGAGCACTGCAGTACTATTTGGAGATGGAGCAGGGGCGGTTTTATTAGAACATTGTGAAAAGGATAGCTTTTTTAAATCTGGGACTAAAGGAAATAGGGATGTTTTGAATTATGGTTATAATTCTCCTAAACTATATATGGAGGGAAGGGAAGTTTATAAATTTGCAGTATCCACTGTAGAAAAATCTATGTTAGAATTTTTGCAACAAATTGGCATTCGAAAAGGGGATATAGATTATTTTATATCCCATCAAGCTAATATTAGGATGATGGAAAGTATGGCTAAAAGTTTAGGGGTTTCTATGGATAGATTCCCATCCAATATAGATAGAGTAGGCAATACATCAAGCGCTAGTATACCTATTTTACTAGACTATATGAATAAAGAAGGAAAATTAAGGCCTGGGGATAAAATATTAATGTTAGGTTTTGGGGCAGGATTAACCTGGGCTTTAGCATATATGGAATGGTAGGTGAAATAATGAAATTAGACAAAATATTAGGCATAGAATATCCTATAATTCAAGGAGGAATGGCACATATATCCGATGGAAAATTTGCAGCTAAAGTATCAGAGGCAGGGGCTTTAGGGGTAATAGGCTCTGGTAGTATGAATGGTGAAGAGTTGAAGAAACAAATTCAAATATGCAAATCTTTAACCCGTAAGCCTTTTGGTGTGAATTTATTGCTCCTAAATCCCCATATAGACCAAATGGCGGAAATAGTAATTGAAGAAAAAGTACCTGTGATAACTACAGGGGCTGGAAGCCCATCTAAATATATTGATAGCTGGCATAAAGCCAATATAAAGATATTCCCAGTAGTGCCTAATCCTACATTGGCTATGAGAATGGAAAAGTATGGGGTAGATGGGGTTATAGTAGAAGGCAATGAAGCAGGAGGACATATAGGGGATATGACTTCTATGACCTTAATTCCCCAAACTAAAGATAGGGTAAGCATTCCCATAATAGCAGCAGGAGGCATAGCCTCAGGAAGGCAAATGTTGGCAGCAAAGGTTTTAGGAGCTACAGGGGTTCAAATAGGCACACTATTTTTATCTTCCACTGAATGTCCAATCCATGAAGAATATAAAAATCTATTAATAAAATCCAAATATAATAATATAACCATAATTGGCAACACAACAGGTTTACCTATGAGATTGATAAAGAACAATATGGTAAGAGATTATATAAAAGAAGAAAAACAAGGGAAAGACAAAATGGAATTGGAAAAATATACATTGGGAGCACTAAAGTTAGCGGTAGAATTGGGAGATTTGAAAAAAGGATCCTTCATGGCAGGATTGACATTAACCCAGATAGAAGATATAAAGCCTATAAAGGAGATAATAGAGGGTTTAATGAAAGAGTATGAGGAAGAATTGGAGAAAATATATTATGAAATTGAAGATAAAGAATAAAGTAATAGAATACCCTATAATTCAAGGTGGAATGGGAGTAGGCATATCTTTAGGAAGGCTAATAAGCGGGGACTACAAAAAGAGTTGGAACTAGGTAGAGAAATCTCCCAAGGGAAAGGATTAATTGGTGTAAATATAATGGTAGTATTAAACCAATATGAAGAATTGGTAAAACAAGCAGTAAAAGAGAAAGTAGACTATATAATATCTGGCGCTGGGCTTCCTTTAAATTTGCCCCAGCTGGTGGAAGATGAGGATATACTATTGGCTCCTATAGTATCCAGTTTAAGGGCCTTAAAGCTGATTAATAGAGTATGGTTAAAAAGGTATAATAGGCTACCAGATTTTGTAGTATTAGAGGGAAAGGGAGCGGGAGGCCATATAGGATTTAAAAAAGAGGATTTGGAAGAAGGTAAAAGTTTAGAAGAGTTAACTATAATCAATAGCCCTGTAGGGATTTTAGGTAGAGCGATAAAAAATGATTTCTTAAAGAAGATAGAAAAAGAAAGAAAACCATCGAATAAATGTATAAACTGTCTACAGACATGCAATCCTAAAACTACTCAATTTTGCATATCAGATGCTTTAATATTTGCAGGTTCTAATTTGAATCGAGTTAAGGAGATAGTGGGGGTTAAATCTATAATAGAAAAGATTATTGAGGAGTATGAGGAAAAATGAAAATAGCATTTGTATATGGAGGACAGGGTAGTCAAGTGGAAGGCATGGGATATGACCTATATATTGAGTACCCTTTCATAAAGGAATTTTATAATTCCATAAAAATAAACTTTCCATTAAAGGAACTATCCTTTAATGGGGATTTAGATACTATTTCAAAAACTGAATACACCCAGCCTATAATGTTAGCCTTTCAAATAGCGGTAACCAAGGTTTTGGAATTTCATGGAATTAAACCAGATATAGTACTAGGCCTTAGCCTAGGGGAATATTCTGGATTGTATGCTGCAGAAGTTTTGAAAGAGGGTGAGCTTATTAAAATAATCCAGTATAGAAGTAGGGAAATGAAAAAGGCTGGAGAAGGATTAGACTCTAAAATGTTGGCTGTATTTAGCCATGATGTTGAATACATAGATAAGCTTTGTAAAAAGAATTCTAATTCTAATAATTTTGTTCAAATATCCAATATAAATACAAAGGGACAAATAGTGATTTCAGGACATGAGGATTTAGTATCCAAGGTTGGAGAAAAGTTAAAGGATGAAGGATATAAGACTATGGAGTTAAATACCAGTGGTCCTTTCCATACATCCTATATGGATAAAGTTTCTTTAAACTTAAAGGATTATTTTAATGATATAGAATTTAAAAAACCAAGTATCCCTATAATATACAATCTTTATGGTGATTTTAGGGAAGGTGAATGTATAAAGGATATTATGTCAAAACAGGTTAACCATCCAGTTTTATTTAAAAACTCCCTGGAAAAACTACTAGAACAAAATCCTGATTTGATAATAGAAATTGGATATAAAAATACCATCAAAGGATTTATAAAAAGGATAGATAAAAAGGCTAAGGTACTATCCATAAATACAGTTCAATCCATAGAGGAATTGATTAAGGAGGTAGAATAAAGTGGAGAATAGAAGGGTAGCCCTAGTTACTGGAGCATCAAGGGGTATAGGAAGAGCTATAGCCACTAGATTAGCTAGTTCCAATATAGATATTGTAATAAATTACAACAAGGATTTAGAAGGGGCGGAAGAAACGCAAAAACAATGTGAAAAAATTGGAGTTAAAACTAGGATACTCCAAGGAGATATGGGTAAGGAAGAAGATGTTAACCTGATTTTTGAAAATATAGTAGATGAGTTTGGAAAAATAGATATATTGATAAACAATGCAGGAATAACTATAGATGGATTATTGATTTCTATGAAAGAAGAAGCCTTTAGAGAGGTACTGGAAGTAAATCTATTTTCTGCCTTTTATACTATGAAATTAGCTGCTAGGATAATGGCAAAGAATAGATTTGGAAGGATAATAAATATCTCCAGCATAGTAGGCATCAGGGGGAATGCAGGACAGGTAAATTATTCTGCCAGCAAGGCCGGATTGATTGGGATGACCAAATCTTTAGCAAAAGAAATGGCTAAAAGAAATATTAGGGTAAATGCTATTGCCCCTGGATTTATAGAAACGGATATGACCCATAAGCTAAGCAATAATATAAAAAATAAGATGCTAGAGGAAATACCAGTTGGTTATTTTGGAAAGCCGGAAGATATAGGAAATCTGGTGAATTTTTTAGTGTCGGAAGAAGCTAATTATATAACTGGTCAGGTTATATCTATCGATGGAGGTATGAATATATGATTAAAAATAGGCGAGTGGTAGTAACAGGATTAGGTGGAGTATCACCTATAGGAAATACATTAAAAGATATACTGGAAAGTATAAAAAATTCTAAATCAGGAATAGATATAATACAAAATTTTAATATAGAGGATTTTCAAGTAAAATTAGCCGGGGAAGTCAAGGATCTGAATTTTGAAAGCTATATAGACAGAAAAACTATCCGTAGAATGGACAGGGTAAGTATATTTGGATTGATAGCAGGAATCAAATCTATGGAAGATAGTGGTTTAGATTTAGAGAAGGTAGACAAGGATAGGGCGGGAGTGTATATCTCCTCTGGAATAGGAGGGCTCCAGACTATAGAAGAACAAAAGATAAAAGGAATGAAAAATGGTTACGAAAAAATATCCCCATTTTTTATACCTATGGCTATAGTAAATCTAGTAGGTTCCCAGCTAGCTAGCCACTTTGAACTTCATGGCTCTTGTATATGTCCAGTAGCTGCCTGTGCTGGTTCCAGTTCGGCTATAGGAGAAGGATATAGAAGTATAAAGGATGACTATAACGATATAATTTTGGCTGGTGGTGCGGAAGCTAGTATAACTCCTTTAGGGGTAGGAGGTTTTTCATCTATGAAAGCTCTATCTAGCGAGCAGAATAAAGAAAGGGCTAGTATTCCCTTTGATAAGGAAAGATCGGGATTTGTAATGGGAGAAGGGGCAGGAGTGCTGGTATTAGAGGAATTAGAACATGCTAAAAAAAGGAATGCAAAAATTTACGGAGAGATAATAGGCTATGGCTCTACCTGCGATGCAGGCCATATAACCCAACCAGATAGCGAAGGAACCTATGCAGCTAAAGCTATGGAAAATGCAATTTTAGAAGGAGAAATAGAAAAGTCTAAAATAGATTATATAAATGCCCATGGTACATCTACACCTTTAAACGACAAATACGAAACTATAGCTATAAAAAGGGTATTTGGAGAAAGTTATAGGGATATATTGGTTAGTTCAACTAAATCTATGACAGGGCATCTTCTAGGGGCTAGTGGGGCTATAGAGGCTATTATTACTTTGCTATCCATGGAGAATGAAATCATCCCTCCCAACATAAATTATATAGTTAAAGATGAGGAATGTGATTTAAATATAGTAGCCAATAAATATATGGAAAAAAGGATAGACTATGCTCTCAGCAATTCATTAGGTTTTGGTGGGCATAATGTATCTATACTGTTTAAAAGATGGGAGGAGTAAAATGCGATTAAATTCTAATGAAATAGAAAAGATAATTCCCCATAGATATCCTTTTCTTTTAGTAGATAGGATAATAGATGGAGAGAAGGGAAAATGGGCTTTAGGAATAAAAAATGTTAGCGCAAATGAGTATTTTTTTAAAGGCCATTTTCCAGAGTATCATGTAATGCCGGGAGTTTTAATAATAGAAGCTTTAAGCCAAGTAGGAGCAGTAGCCCTTCTATCACTAGAGGAAAACAAAGGGAAATTAGCCTTTTTCGCTGGAATAAAATCGGCTAAATTTAAAAGACAAGTAATTCCTGGTGATAGGCTTTATTTAGAATGTAGATTAAAAAGGCAGTTGGGCAATATAGGATTGGGTGAGGCTGTTGCTAAGGTAGACGATGAAATATGCTGCATAGCAGAGCTAGCTTTTGCGACACAATGAGAAGCTTGAATTAGGAAGTTATATTTGATATTATTAAAATAAAACGATAAAGGTGAGCCAATGTTAGAGGAATTATTTAACGATGTTTATGAAAAATTCAAGTTAAATTTTTATAAAAGTATATTTAAAGGATTTGAGGATAGAGAAGCTAGCCTAACCCCTACAGAAATACTCTGCGTAGAGGTAATCAATGCTTTAGGGAAACCTACTATAAAGGAATTAACAGAGTTTATGGAAACCTCCCAATCCAATATGGCCTATAGAGTTTCCAATCTTATGAAAAAGGGATATATAAAAAAGATTCAATCTAAGGAAGATAAAAGGGAATATTATTTAGAACCAACGGAAAAGTTCTATAAATACTACCATGTTAGAACCCAATATATAGACACGGTTTTGGGCAGATTATCCGAAAAGTTCCCAAGAGAGGAAATAGATATACTAACTAAAATATTAGATTCTATGTCAAATGAACTAATGCCTGAAGTCACCAATTTTATCAATAGTTTAAAAAGCAAGCAGGGACAATAGCTTCTACTAAATCCTTTGGAAAATTTCATTTTTCAGCTATTTTTTCTCCAACTTGGGTATGATTTAATCTTGTTTCTTTCATAGTTTATCTCCACTTTATAATAGTAGTATACTATTATTATACTAGACAACTAAAGCACATCCTATAGATATTATGGATTATTTATTGCAACCCCTTGCGATAAGCTTGTTAGGAATGAATAATCATTAGCTAAAGTGGAATATTACAAGAGTATTACAAATAACTTACCCAAATGGTGCCTGGCACCATTTGGGTAAGTTATTATAATTATTTATTTGTTTTTATTATAAGAATTTAAGCTTATAACATTAAATCTATCCTCAGTAGAACTATCTCCTTCAGCAAGGGCCTTAAATACTATTTTCCCAAAAGGAGTAATACTTATACTCAGGCGAGGGGAATAGCTATATTTTAATAGCCCTATCAATTCTAAATATTTATAATAAGTAGAAAGAAATTCGGGAAACTTTATACAAGCTGGGAGTAGGGTGTTATACTTATAAAAAGTATTTTCTTCTAAATTACTCAGCAAACCCAATATACTTTTTCTAGTAGCTTCTAAAGAATTAGGGTTTAACGTTTTGCTTATAGAGGATAAAAATTTATCCCCCCAAATATATTGAATGAATAAGCTATACTTTTCTTCATCATTAATCCTTAGGAAACGAGAAGCTCTTTTAGTCGTATGCAAAAGGCCGTTCTTAATTTTTATTATATTGTATTCAAGGGAAAAGATATAGAAAAGATGGAGCATAGGAAAATCCTCTTGATTAGGTGACTTTTTTGTAATAGTTTTACGGTTTTCCATTATCTCATTAATCTTTAATAGGTCTTTTCTCTTTATATATTTTCTTTTTTTAGTTAATTCTAATGGAGTACTCATTATATATAGTATAAATCTTTCGTAATCCATTATAAACTCAAAGGATTTATCATTTAATATATTGGCTATTCTACTAGATAATCTCCCATCAATTTCAAAGATAGGATCGGTTTGTTTAAACTTATCCATATATAAAAACCTATTTTTACTTATTTCAAGTATATTTTCATAGGCTTCCTTATATACTGGAATTTTGGATTTTAAATAACTCAAATATTTTTTAAATGTAGAAATATAGGAGCTTAGCTCTGATTGGGTTGATATAAGTCCATCATTAATGGCTTTATCTAGTAGATATTTAAAATCAATTTGGTCTAAATCGTAAAGAGTCATATCTTCATCTATCAAATAATATTCAAATAGATTGATTAAATTGGTAATATGTTTCTTTATTATTTGCCTAGATACTTGAGTTTGTAGATAGTTTTCAAATTCCTCTAATTCATCATAAAGAATAGAGGTAGTATCTTCATCTATTTCTATTACATCATATATACATTCTGTATAAATTCTGTATAGATTTACACTGTATTGTTTTAAATATTCATCTATGGATAGTTCAGCAAATTTTAATCTTATATAATTATAGTCTAAAAAGACTTCCTCAATAAAAGTATCCTTAACAGAAGAAGGGAGGAAGCTAATATTGCCAATAAAGCTTTCATGGTGAATAATTTTTCCAATCCTTCCAAATATTAAATCTGATGATTTTAATATATTAGCCATACTAGGTTCCCAAATGGCATGCTTTTTTCTAGTCAATAAATCTACTAGGTAAATATATTCTCCTTTAATTTTTAAAATTTCAAATAAGGATATATGGGATTTATTCCTTTCTATTAATATTTGTTTTTCTAGATTAGAAAGCTGGTTAGATTTTTCTTCTAACATATGTTCAATGAAAGTTTTATCATGATTGGTTTTATAGTCAATACTTACCCAAACATTAAAGGCAACCATAGTTTTTTGTTCATCAAAATTAGGATAATAAAATTCTATAGAATCTAAAGATTTATCCTTTTTTATAAATTCATTAATATAATCAATTAATTTTTTTGTAGTTTTTTCTTGAATAGTTTGTATCTGTTCATAGGTTAATTTGTTCATAACATCCTCCAAAAAAGTATATAATATAGATATTATATATTATATACTAATATTAGTGATTGTGCATATAAAAGGAGAAAATTCCATATAAAAAAAGCAGCAAAGCTGCTTTTTTAAAGTTTTGATTTTATTATTACATATCTTTTAGAGTAATTTTTGCCTTG
>JAAZMG010000224.1 GCA_012798935.1 Tissierellia bacterium
ATAAAATAATATCCTGCTTGTGAATAATCATAATTTTTTAATCTAATATTCTTTCTTCGTGGTAATTCATCCATATAACCACCATCCATCTTAATATTATCCCTATGTCACACTTTTCTACTTATGTTCATTTAATAATATTAAAAATGAAGAAACCTATATTATAACAAAGTTTCTATTTGTGATTCACCTATAACGGTTATACCGTTTTCAATCAACAATTCTGCAGTCACTCCATCACCATCTATCACTGTCCCTGAAAATGTTCCATCATAAATTTTTCCATATCCACATGAAGGACTGCGTTCTTTTAAAATGGCTAGTTTACAATCATAGAATTTAGCAAGTTTTAATGTCTCATTAGCCCCTTTTTTATAATTTTTAGTTACATCTTCACCATTTTTAGTGATTACCTTATCCCATATTATTTCTGCAGGATCTCGTGGAGTTTTTAATCCACCAAATATTTCAGGGCATACAGGAATCAGGTGATATCTTTCTTTTAAAACATGAAGCTGTTCAATAAATATGCCTGTTCCATCATATCTACAATTAATTCCTAACAAACAAGCACTTATTAAAATATTCATATCCTTTTACCTCTTTTTAAATAATATTCTTTTCATATTTCCATTATAATGATTTTTTAAATCTAGGGATGGTCTTATTATATATATGCTCATTATCCCGTTTCTATATAGTCATATAATATCATGATTTATCTATATAATAAAAGGATTATTCAAACTTGAATTCCTCGCCAGCTACTATAATAGCCTCCAAATCATCTATATCTACTATTTCACCAAATTTAAAAGTATTTGTAAATTCCTTCTTATCTGGGTCTCTAGAATAGGCATGGCCTCCGTTGGGGAAATCCACATCTGGAGTTTGGGGAGTTTTATATTGGGAGATATTCCTAATATTTCCATCCTTATATTTTAAATCAACTTTAGGTCTTGGTATTGGAACTTCTCTAAGATCTCCAATTTCTTTGCCCTTTAAATTTATGCCTAAATTGGTAACTTTTATTTCCGTAACATAATATCTGTCCTTTATAACTTGTGGATTTTCAATAACAACGGTCTTTATATTATTGGCGTTATTATCTCCTATATTAAAAGAAACTTTTAATTCTTTATTAAACATTGTTTCTTTCCCACTATTTTTATCTCTTAATCCATGTAAAATTAATTTTGCATCCTTCCCCATTAAATCTCTATTTGAGTTAACTTCAAAAATATAATATCCTTTACTTTTTGAATCATCTGGTCCAACTATTTTCTCGCTTCCCATACTCATAAGCCCCATACCATCTAATTTCTCTATTCTAATGCTTATTATAGGTAATATATTCCCCATTTTTTCACCATTTTTATTCTCTAAAGATATGACAAAATAATTTTGATTCCCATCAGATAATATACTTTCTACTGTAAATATAATATCTTTATTGGAAGCGGTAGCCACTATATCCTGTATATTTTCTTCTGAAATTTTGACATCTTCTCCAAATATCCATTTGAAAAACTCTGGTCTATTAAAAGCAAATACTGTTGTGCCTATTGCAAGTACAATAATAGCTGCTACCCAAGCTCTTCTAAAAAATCTTTTTGATTTTCTTTTGCCTTTTACATTTTTTAAATTTGTAACTTTATTAATATCTTCAAAAACCTGCCTTTTTACACTTTCTAAAGATGGAGTACCTATTGAAATGTTTTTTATTTCTATATCCCTATATTCCTCAGGATTTAAATCATCAAATAAATCTCTGATATTAACCTTCATGACAAAACCCCCTCTCAATAATCATATTTTTTAATTTGTTTCTACTCCTAAACAATTTTGTTTTTACAGTGGACTCATTTATATTAAGTTTGTCTGCAATATCCTTAACTTTTTCATAGAAAAAATAATACCGTACAATAATTTCCCTATCTGGTTCTTTAAGATTCGATATACATTCATTTAATATTTGAGATAATTCATCATGCAAAACTTCCTTTTCTACCTCATTGCTGTCAATAATGATAATTTCTTCATCTAGTGGTAAATCTATACCTTTTATTGCTTTTAATCGATTTTTAGCTGTATTCCTTGCTATTGCAGCTATGTATGGTTTTATTTCTTTATATGTAAGGTCTATATTATCTGAATTATTCCATAGGGATACAAATACATCTGCACATATTTCTTCTATGTCTTCCGTTGCCATAAATTTTCCTATAATATTATATACTATAGTAAATATATAGTTATAATACTTGTCTATTAACTTTTCTAGAGATTTTTGATTCCCATTTTTAATCCCCCTAATAAGGCTTAAGTCCCACATTTGTATTCCTCCTTTAACAGCTATCATCTATATATACAACAAAAGTAATGAATTGGTTTCATGTTTTTAAAAAATAATAGAGTTAATCAAGAAGTACTCTTAATGAACCCTATCGTCTTTTTTAGAACTTAATTAACTTTATTATAATCAATTTCCCTAAAATGCAACATTTTACCTATGAAAATTGTATTATTAATAGAAGAGGATATAGGAGGTATGAAATTGGGAAGTTCTTCACTTTATACTAATAGCGAAATAATAGATATTTATAACCGTAATGTAGATACTGTATACAGAATAAGTTTAATGTATCTAAAAAATACTCCCGATGCTGAAGATGCTGTTCAAGATATATTCTTTAAACTAATACACGGAAACCATAAGTTTGAAAATTTAGAACATGAAAAGGCGTGGCTAATAGTTACATCACAAAACTATTGTAAAAACATACTCAAAAATTGGTGGAGAAAAAAGAGAATTGATATTAATAGTATTCTAGAGCCTTCATATATAGAAAATCTACCCCATGATAATACATGGCAACAAGTCCTTTCATTGCCTAATAAATATAAGATGGTGATTTATCTATATTATTATGAAGGTTACTCAACAGATGAAATATCTGAAATTCTTAAAACAAAAAGTTCTACAATACGGACAAGATTATGTAGAGCTCGTAAAAAATTAAAAATTATTTTGGAGGAGGAAAGCTAGATGAAAAAAGAGGATTTATATAATAGTTTCGACTCAATTCTACCCAATGATGAGCAGAAATCAAGAATGTTAGATGGAATATTAAATCAAAATAAAAATTTTACAACTGTAAAAAGACAAAAACCAAAGTTCGTACTAGTTATTGTTATTGTTTGTCTAATGACTACTACTGTAATTGCTGTTAATACGCCTGCTTTTCAAAATCTTTTAGAAAAGATAAGCCCTGATGTGGCAAAGTTTATAGAACCAATAGAAGAAGTATGTATCAATCAAGGAATTAAAATGGAAGTTGTTGCAACTGGTCGTTATGATAATATGGTTAAAGCCTATGTGACTTTTCAAGACCTTGAAGGTAATCGTATAGGAAAAGGCCTTAATTTTTTCGACTATTATAGCCTAACGGGTACAAATTACCCTAGTTGGGGTAGCTGTGGTTGCTCAATAATAGATTATGATGAAGAAAATAAAAAAGCAACAATATTGGTAGAAGCGGAAAATGGCACAAAATTTGAAGGTGAGAATTTAACCTTTAAAGTTGATAATATTTTCTATGATAATAAAGAATATGAAGATTATGAAATAGGAATTGACCTAACAAAATTAAATCATGAACCGTCCTATGTAAATGCAACTGAAAAACAGTTTATGTCTTGGTCCTATGGTGAATTATATTCAGATGGAGACTCAATTCCTATTTTAAAACCTCATGTAAAAGATATTAAATTTCCAGATATAAATACATCTATGATTTCTAACATAGGAATTATTGATGGGAAATTACATGTACAAATATGGCGAAATAAAAATTTTGAAGGACAGGGTATTGATATTTATCTTAAAAATTCTAAAGGAGAAAATGTTTCTTGCGATACCAATGTTAATTTTGGTATTGATAAATCTGGAATGCCCACAAGTAATTCAGATTATCCATCTTATAGTGAATTTATATTTGATATAGATACAGATAAACTAGATGAATATCAATTATTAGGTTATTTTGACACTTGTAAACAAATAGAAGGTCCCTGGCAAGTAAGCTTTAAAGCAGAGGATGGTAAAATATTAGAAAAAACTTGTAATGTAAACTTAGGAGATGTAAAAGTTGAAGAGATTAGCATTAATCCCTTTGCCATAAGTTTAAGAGGTAAGGGTATAAATGGCACTGACCTTTCTAATCTAGATATAGAGATTAATACAGAAAATGATGTAGTTAGGGATACAAAGTCTAATATTAGTTGGAGTAGTACTCGTTGGCTGAGTGAACGAGGCAAGGGTTTCGTATCATCATATGATATAGAAAAACCCATTGATTTAAGTCTAGTAAAATCTATTACTATCAATGGGATAGATATTCCAATTGAATAATAAATAATATTTAAAATAGCTATGATTTTTAAAAATCATAGCTATTTTTATATTCCTCTTAATCTCCCAGATAACGGTAATAAAGAACTCTTTTATTCCTCTTTTATTAACCTTATATCTTCTTCAGTCAAATCATTGGGAATTAAAATATAAGATGTAACAAAAAATAATACTACCACTGTCAACATAAAAAACATGGTTACCCCTAAACCCTGTTTCCATTGGTCTAAAGTAGCTTCTTTATAGAAAATATCATATTCTTTGTCCATTATATATCTATAAATAAAAGTGGATACTAAAACCTCAATGAAAAGTAAAATGTTTTTTATTTTTAATCTAATTCTCAATTCATCACTTATTTCATATACATAATCTTTTATTTTTATTTGGTTTGGATTTTTCTTATAACCAGTAACCCCATTTAAAATCAATTGTTTTTTCATTGAGTTTTTCATAATTTCCCTACCTTTTCTATTAGATATTTATTATTGCATCTGCTCCCATTACAGTTAATAAAATTATTATTACTATTACTTTTACCCATAATGCAGTGAAAATATTTATTGCTTCTTTTTCATCTCTCTTAACTACATCAATTCTATAATTTAGAGATCTAAGTTCTCCTTCTTTAAAATAGACAAAAAACTTATCTACTTTTTGTAAGTGAAATCCCTTATTAGACATCTTAGAAAAATATTCCTCATATTCTTAAAGATAGGATAAACCTCCAACGAGAATTTTTCGAATCCTTTTACTCATTTTTACACCTCGCTTTCTATGTGAAGTTTCCTGTAATATATCTTAGTCTAATTCAATAAGTTTTCCATTTAAATTTACCGATTCTACCATTGTACTATCTAATGGTACATTTGAAAGGTATTTAAGACTTATTTTTTCATTCTGACTAAAAGAAGTAGATAATTCTATATCTTGTGTCGTTCCATCTGTCATATTAACTTGAATTTGCGGATTACTCATCTCATCATATTGTCCTATGCCTAATAAGGTAACTCCTATTTGAGAAACTTGAATACGATCTAGCTCCCAAGTTCCAAAATCGAAATTACATTCTGCTTCTTTTTCTGGACTTACAGATTGAAGTTTAAATTTAGTTTTCCAGTCACCTTCCGTATATCTTCCATTAGATTCAAAATACCCCCTAAGAAATACTTCCTTAGGATCTATTCCTTCTAAATCAAATACATATTCAATGTAATCTCCCCTATCCTTTGTATTTCCTAATTCATCGATTCCAAAATGAACGGTAGATGGGTAAATATCTAATGCATTGTCTTCTGCATCGGTAAAGTAAAAATATCCATGATCATCAATACCATCACCTACCCATTTAGTTTGAATATGAAGCTTATTATCAATATATCCTATATTGGAAATATGCATAAAGTCAATCTGAGGAAGTGAAATATTCATTTCATCTCCTTTTAAAACCTGTATTGTGCCTTGTTCCTCCCATGAGTCAAACATTGTACCACTACCACCAGATACATGCTCCATATTTAGTGGCATAGTTTGTGAACTAACATCTTCTATATCTGTTAAATTAATTCCTGTTTCTACTTCATCAAATACTAAAGAACCACTTAAAAAAGACTTAACAGCAAAACTTAATTTTTTACCATTCATTTTTTCTCCACCATTAGCTTGTATTCGTAATGTAGCTGTTTTAGTTTCTTCATCATAATCAATTATTTGAGAGTTAAAAAGTGCTCCTTCAGATAGTGTATAATTATATAAATCAAGGGATTCATCAATTCTACCACCTGTTAAATCCTGCATGGTTAAGTAAATCACTGCCATTTCAGCATCATTATAAGCTGCAACCACTTCCATTTTGATTCCATTATCTTCACTTATCATCCCAATTGGTTGAAGTATAGAGGCTATCTCAGGACTTACAATTGGTAAAATCTTATTAAAACTTGGAACAGTAGCAGCTAACACTCCAACTGATAGCACTAAGCAAATGCAAGTTACCATTGCTATCCTTAAAAGTTTTTTCTTATTTATAATAGGGCTATTTTGTTTTAATTTTTTATTTACCTCTGCATAAATATCATACTCAGGTGTTCGAATAGTGCTTAGCCTAGCTTTAATGATTTGTTCATCATGATCATATTTCATTTCTACTCCTCCAATCCTTCATAATAAGAATTCTCTTTTTTTAATGCTTTTATCAGCTTCTTTTTCGCTCTTTCATATCGTTTTCTCAATGTAGCAGAAGAAACTTGATAAATCAATTCTAATTCTTTATAGCTTTTCTCATCAATAATCCTACTAAATATCAATGCACGTTCTGCGCCTGTTAATTTTAAAAGAGCCGATTTTAAATCGTCACTGATCAAATCTGTAGATGTATTTACTGTGAAGTTATTTACTTTAGGTGTAAAAAACAATATTTTTTTCTTTCTCAACATATCCATACAAGTATTATATGCAATGCCATATAACCACGGGGATAAAGAATGACCTTTTTTAAAACTATTTCTTTTATTATAGGCTTTTATAAATGTTATCTGTACGGCATCCTGTGCTTTGTGATAGTCGCAGAGAATATTATGACAATACCGTAACAATGGCTGCCCATACAACTCTATTGCACTCTGGAGCTCATATTCACCACCAGTAGAGAAAGACTCATCCAATATATTTGTCTCCATTCCTACACTCCCTTTTTTAAATTAAAAACTAGTCTTCACTTCTAATACGCAAATAGGTTCATTTTTGTGACATAATACTAATTTTAGTATAAAAAAGTGAAAGATCATAAACCTATTTATTAGGATTATGATCCGCTTTATTAGTAATAGTCAGGCAGTCAAAAACAGCCCCTACAATTCTGTAGAATATAGTTATAAAGTTATTCAGTAAACACATTTCTAAACCTATAAGTTAATACCATTAAATAAATACGCAAAATAATTATCATAATAGCTACTATGGTATTCAGATATCTTATATCAAATATAAGTGCAAAATTTAAAAATATAATATCAATTGTTAAGGCTATAATATAAAATCTTACCTTTTTTATATTCTCTTCAGCTAAATTTTCATAATTGTTAACATTAAAATATTCAATCGAACCCTCAAAACATTTATAAAACATAAGCATTTCCATAATAATATTAAAAACTATCCAAATTTCATTAAATATAAAAAAATTAGTTGGTTCAATTGATAAAAGCCCCATAAGTTCTCCTATACCAGTTCCAATGATTAGAATAATTGAAAAAGTTTTGGCTTTATTGAATGGCTCTATATTAGTTTCCCTATATAAAGAGCTTATTCCACTTAAGATAATCATAAACCCTATAAATGCTGGCAATATCTTTATCATTCCTAATTTTATATTGAATGTTGCAATAAAAATTCCCCAAAATATCTTATTATATCCATCATACATTCTAGATCTCACCTCTTGCTTTTAAATATTTAAATATTCCTTTTAAATCAAAGTTATGAGACTTATAATTGATATTGTGTATACGAATATAGGATGTGTTTCCCTCTTCATCCTCATAATATAGTTTCGGTTTTATATTGTAGAATGTATATTTCCCAACTATATCATTTGGAGGTTCAAATTTAGTATATATATTTAATGATTTATCTTTTTCATATTCAATTCCTGAAATATCCCTATAATCAATATCTCCTATGGAAATATCAAAGTACTCTTTTAACTCTTTTAGCAGTGGGGAATTAATATTCAATAATTTTATATCTCTTTTTGTTCTTTGATAAGAAGCTGATGTTCCATCAGAGGAACCACTAGAACTTAGATGTTCTATATCCTTATACTCGTTTTTATCCTTATATATTATTACCCTACCTAGATCTGTATCTAATGTACTTCCATCATCAAAGCTTACTTTAACATTATTAAGCTCAATTTCATAAAATTCTTTATCTATATCATGTAAGTTCATATCAAGGTATATAGTGTGGACAGCATATCTTCCATATCTGTCTCCTCTTTGTTCATCATAATTATTATCGTTAAAGAATGAAAACCCGCCCCCACCAATAGGCCAATATGAAACATCAACTTTAATATTAGGTTCTTCTTCAAAGTGAATATCTATAACTTTTCTATTGTCAGATACATTGGTTATATATTTAAGCTCAAAGCCATCTACTATATTCATGTCATTGCTAGAAATATATTGTTCAACATACATCTTTAAAAATACAGGATTTTCTAATCTATAAGCTAGTGCAAATCCCATGGTGAAAATTAATGATAAAATTATCAACAGCAATCCAATTTTTAATATTTTTTTATTTAATTCCATTATACTCACCGCCTAGCTAACACATTCTTAATATAAAATCATGATTAGAGTATTCTTCACTTAATACTTTTACTTTTGTTATTTATAAAAATAAATATTTTCCCGTAAAAATCAATAGCCAAGATACTAAAAAAACCTGACTAATAAGCAAATCTAACATTCTTTACATCCTAATTATTAATTTAAAGTTAATCTTTTTTGACACATTTTATAAAAAATGTACAACAGTGATTTTCTATTATAAGAATTAAATCATTATAAATAACTAATTATTTTAGGCACTAGTAGTATAAAAATAACACCTATAATACTCACTAAAACAATTTTAGCTACATTTATTTTTACATCTTTTGTACTCTTATCCATTATTGCACCTATTACTATTCCAAGAATAATACCTAATCCAGCTCCAATAGCTACATTATTAAATAGTACTCCAAATGCTGCACCAAATACTAATCCAATTCCAATTCCAGTACCCAGATATTTGTTTTGATTATTTCGTTTTTCATTATTATTGTTTTTGTCAGACATACTCAACCTCCTCGGACTGCACATTTTACTACAAATGTATATTTCACCTTATACCTAAAATCATATCTCCAAAACCACAGGACAATGGTCACTTCCCATTATTTCCGAATGAATTTGTGCATCCTTTAATCTATCCTTTAATCTTTCTGATACAATAAAGTAATCAATTCTCCAGCCAGCATTTCTTTCCCTGGCTCTTGTAATATAAGACCACCAAGTATATGCATCTTCCTTATCTGGATAAAAATATCTAAAGGTGTCTATGAAACCAGAACCCAATAGTTTTGTCATCTTTCCCCGTTCTTCATCTGTAAAACCTGCATTTTTTTTATTGCTTGACGGGTTTTTTAAATCTATTTCTTTATGGGCTACATTTAAATCTCCACATAGAATTACAGGTTTAATAAAATCTAGCTCCTTTAAGTAATTTCTAAAATCATCTTCCCAATTCATTCTATAATCAAGCCTTGCCAGCTCTCTTTGAGAATTTGGTGTATATACATTTACTAAATAAAAATCTTCAAATTCTAAAGTAATAACCCTACCCTCATTGTCATGTTCCTCTATTCCTAATCCATATTTAACAGATAAAGGCTTGTCCTTAGTAAATACAGCTGTACCTGAATAACCTTTTTTCTTTGCATAATTCCAGTATTGATAGTAGTTTCTCAAGTCTAAATCTATTTGTCCTTCTTGTAATTTGATTTCTTGAACACAGAATATATCTGCATCCACATCTTCAAAATAATCTAAAAATCCTTTTTTTACACAAGCTCTAAGTCCATTAACATTCCAAGAAACTAATCTCATCTTCATCTCCTCCATAATTTTCTTAACTTAAACCTTCCCTTATTCGATAGCATTTCTTTTCTCCAGGTGTTAGGCGAAAATAATACAATTATAGTAAATAATTCTAATCTACCTAATAGCATAAACAAAGATAATAATAATTTGCCAGGATAACTAAATTGGCTATAAGTTTTAGAAGGCCCTACAAATCCAAGACCTGGTCCAATGTTCCCAAGGGTTGCTGCCACTGCACTTGCTGAACTTTCAAAATCAATTCCTTCCAATGAAATAACAATTGTGCCAAGTATGAATATAATCATATACAATGCAAAAAAACTAGATATACCTGCCACTGTCTCATTTGGAACTATTTTATCCCCAATCTTTATTGGTATCATTGCCCTAGGATGAAATATCTTAGCAAATTCTCTTTTAACCAATTTTAACAGTACCAGTATTCTTATAACCTTAATTCCACCTGCTGTTGAACCAGCAGAACTGCCAATAAACATAAGTAAAAAAAGAATTGCTTTACTAAAAGTAGGCCACTTATCAAAATCCACTGTAGAATAACCCGTAGTGGTAATAATAGATCCTACTTGGAAAAAAGAATCTCTTAAAGAGAACCCCCAATTATGATATATTGTTTTATTTATATTTAGTGCAATCAAAACAACGGATACAATTATAATACCCAAGTATAGCCTTAATTCCCCATTTCTTGCGACTTCTCTCCATTTGCCTTTATAGAGAAAATAGTATAGTGAAAAATTTACCCCTGATAAAATCATAAATATACCTATTATCAAATGAATATAGGTGCTATCATAAGCACCTATACTAGCATTTTTTATACCAAATCCACCAGTACCTACTGTTCCAAAAGTATGAAGGGCAGAGTCAAACAAGGACATCCCACCAAATAATAATAGTATTAATTCTGTAATAGTAATTATCACATATGTGATATATAAAACCTTTGCAGTATCCCTAACCTTTGGTACGATTCTATCCGGAGCAGGTCCTGGACTTTCTACCTTGAAAATTTGAAATCCTCCTACACCTAAAGTAGGTATAATAGCAATAGTGAAAACTAATATTCCCATTCCACCTACCCAATGGGTAAAAGATCTCCAAAATAATATTCCCTTAGGAAGAACTTCTACATTGTCAACAATTGTAGCCCCTGTAGTTGTAAATCCAGATACAGTTTCAAAAAATGCATCTATCCAAGATGGAATACTTCCAGAAAACACAAAGGGTAAGGAGCCAAAAAAAGATATTAAAATCCAGCCAAACACAACAATAGCTAGTCCTTCTTTTGCCTTTATCCCATTTTTATAATTAAAACTTTTACTCATAATAAATCCTATAATGCCAGTTATAAGAATACTAATAAAAAAAGCCGTACTATCATCTTGATTATAATATAAAGATACCAAAAGAGAGGGAATCATCAATCCAGCCTCTACTGTAAGCAGATTCCCTAATACTCTAATTACCGTTCCATAACTCACTAAATATTCCTCCCTTATTAGATTTTATCATTTTTTTAAATGTTGGCATATTTGATGCTAAAGAAAATGCAACTATTCTATCACCTTTATGGATAACAGTATTTCCTTTAGGAATTATTACTTCTCCTTTATGAAGAATTGCTCCAATAATTATACCTTTTGGCAATCCTAATTCAGATAAAGGTTTACCAACAATAGGTAAATCTTCAGTTGCAATTACCTCTGTAACCTCCCCTTCCCCTCCTAAAAGGAGAGATACAGATACTACCTTCCCACCTCTTATAATTTTTAATATATCACTAGCTGTAATATTAATAGGGTTTAAGGCTATATCAATATCTAATTTATCTATTATATGAACATAATTAGGTCTACTTATCTTTGCAATAGTCTTATTTACTCCTGACTGTTTAGCTACTAAAGCCATTAAAAGATTTTGTTCATCAAAATCTGTTGCCCCTATAAATGCATCCATAGAGGCTAAATCTTCTTCCTCTAAAAGATTTATATCCGTCCCATCTCCGTGAATTATCATAGTATGATTAAGTTTTTCAACTAAATATTGGCATCGACTTTTATCTTTTTCTATTACTACTACATTTACATTGGATTCTTCTAACCTTTGAGCTAAATAATACCCAATTTTACCTCCACCTAGAATCATTACCTTTTTAGTATGCCTTTTTTCCATATTGATTCCAAGTCTTTCACCTAATTTTTTAATAATTTTACTTTTACCTATTACATGGATTACATCATATTCTATTAATTTTGTAGAGCCATTGGGGATTATTAGATCTCCCTCCCTAGATATAGCTGTAATAAGTATTCCTTCTAAACCTTCTATATCCTTAATCTTTCTCCCAACAAAACCCTCTATATTTCCTATATTAAAATCAACCATTAAAACTTTACCCTTAACAAAATCATCTGAATAAAAATTATATTTTTTTAGTAAATATCTTTCTATTTCAATGGCAGTAGTTAAATCGGGGTTGATAATATAATCTATTCCCATTTCACTTTTTACAAAATCCAATTGTTCCACAAACTCTGGATTTCTAATCCTTGCTATAGTTTTTTTACATTTTAACTTCTTTGCTAAAGAACAAATTAAAGTATTTGTTTCGTCACTATCTGTTGTTGCTATAAGTAGATCATAAGTTTGAATATCTAATTCCTTTAAAGCTCCAATTTGAATACCATTTCCTACTACAGTCAATACATCTAAATGATCGTTTACTCTTTCTAAAGTTTTAAAATCTATATCTACTAAAGTAACATCTATATCTTCTTTATCCATTAATTCTGCTAGTTTATATCCTAATTTACCAGCACCAACAATCATTACTTTCACTATTATCATCTCCTAAATAAATATACATATAGCATTATTATAACAGTTTTAAAAAATTTATATAGGTTTAATATAATACATTTTTATGAAATTATAGTAATGATTTGTGGATAAGCTGTATTTAACTACTACTTTGTTTGAATAAACTGTGGATAAACCGTGAAGTTGTTGATAAAATTTCTTTTATAAAGTCAATTTTGATATAGATAATTTCTATTGGATATGCTTTTATTTTTATGATAGCCTAAGTTAGAGGGTGTTATAGTTTTATAATTTAAATCTAATAAGAAAGGAAGAGAGATAAATGTATCAAATTATTAAAAAATTACCAGTACCAATTGTTGCTCTAATGTTAGCCTTAGCAGCTACTGGAAATTTAGTATTCTCTTATGGCAATGTATATAGAAATATTTTTGGTATATTATCAGCAATTATTTTAGTTTTAGTTTTGATAAAAATTATTAAATATCCAAAGAAAGTAGTCCAAAGTTTAGATAATCCTGTAGTTGCTAGTGTTTTCCCTGCCTTTTCTATGGGAATTATGCTTTTATCTACTTATGTTAAACCATTTGCAGCATCATTGGCATTTGGCATATGGATCGTAGGACTAATTCTTCACATTATTTTAATTATTTTCTTTACTATAAAATATATGTTTAATTTTAATATCAAAAAGGTTTTTCCAAGCTGGTTCATTGTTTATGTAGGAATAGTAGTAGGATCTGTAACTGCTCCAGCTTTTGATATGCAAAATATTGGACAAATCCTATTTTGGTTTGGATTTGCATCTTACTTAGTATTGTTACCAATTGTTCTTAATAGGGTTTTTAAAGTTAAGGAAATTCCAGAACCAGCATTACCTACAATTGTAATTTTCTCTGCACCTGCTAGTCTCTGCTTAGCAGGATATATGAATTCATTTCAAGATAAAAATATGTTCATAGTTTGGTTATTAGTAATTTTATCACAATTTACCCTATTATGTGTATTGTCACAATTACCTAAATTATTAAAACTAAAATTTTATCCAAGTTATTCAGCTTTTACATTCCCACTAGTTATTAGTGCAATTTCTATTAAATTAACCAATGGTTTTTTAATCAATGCAGGAAAGCCAGTGGCTATACTAAAATATATTGTAAAATTTGAAGAACTACTAGCAGTTATAATTGTACTTTATGTATTGCTAAGATATATGGAATTTTTGTTTTCTAAATCCAATACAACTAAACAATATAATTAATAAATAAAATACCACCAAATTAGCTGGTGGTATTTTATTATTTTATCTCAACTTGTCCATCTTCTATCAATTTTTCAGCAACCCATTCTGCAACTTTTCCTGTTATCTCCACACAATGTCTTTTTCTTTCAGGACTTTTAAAATTATCTCCTGCCCATTGTCTAGTAATAACCCTACAACAAGTTGAACCATATTCTTTCTTAATAAAATCATGTAAATCTGCTGCCATTGGGAACATCTTTTCATTCATAGGCTCTCCATGTACCCTGCCATAGACCATACCAAGGGCCATTTGTCCACCACTTACTGCACCACATAAACATCCTGATTTGCCCAAACCTATTGGAAATCCTGAGGCCATTTTGACAACATCATCATCATAAGGTTTTCCAAGTAAGTTATTGATAGTATGAGCTACTGCCTCTGAACAGAAAAACTCTCCTCTTTCAAAATATCCTTCAGCTTCTTTTTTAACTGCCTCTAACAATTGTTCTTTTGTCATATATTATACCCCCTAAATTCTACTCATATTAATTTTATGATAAAACGTCGGTTAAAACCAATTGATATTCACTATAATATATTTTTTACTATAGATAAATTTAATTAATTCCTTTCAGCCATTTCTTGTTAAAAAATAGGGGTTCCAATATAAATTGTTAGATTATTTATCTCAAATCACTAAACACTATTTCCACTTGTTTCTCTTTACCATTTCTAATAATACTTAATTTTGCCTTATCACCTTTTTCATATTTATAAAGTGCCTTTTTTAACTGATTCATATTTTTAATCTGTTGATCGTCAATTTTTGTTATTATATCTCCATTTATTAGCCCTGCTTTACTTGCTGGTGAGTTTGATACTACTTCAATAATAATTACTCCCTCATCAGCACTCAAATCTACTCTTAATTGTCTCTCATATAACTCTACTTCTACTCCTGTTATTCCTATAAATACGGTTTCGTAAGTTCCCTTTTTAATTACTTGGTCGATTATTGGCTTTACTATATTTATGGGTATGGAAAATCCCAGACCTTCTGCAGTAGTTATTTTAGCAGTATTTATCCCTACTACTTCTCCCTTGCCATTTAATAAGGGTCCTCCACTGTTTCCAGGATTAATGGATGCATCTGTTTGAATCAAATCTTCTATTATATTGCTTTCATCTATTTTTATAGTCCTATGAAGACCACTAATAATGCCTGAAGTTACAGTCCTTTCAAATTCTAAACCTAAAGGATTTCCTATGGCTATAGCTATTTCACCTACTTCTAGCTTATCTGAATCCCCTAATGTGGCAACTGGTAAACCATTTGCATCTACCTTGACCATAGCTAAATCTAAAGTTGGATCATACCATAATACTTTACCAGGTTTTTCGCCTCCATCTTCAAATAGTACTGTTATTTCCTTAGCCTTCCCATCTCCAATAACATGAGAGTTTGTAAGTATATATCCATTACTATCTACTATTACTCCAGAGCCTACTCCATCTACCTCCTGTTCCATAAAACCATACCTTTGAACCTTCACTGTAGTTATTCCAACTACACTACTCATAGATTTCTTGGCTGCTACAGACACAATAGAACTAGTGTCACTATTAATGCTATATGTTTTTTCCGTATCATAAGACTGGGTTGTTTCACTATCCCCAGTCAAATTATTCCCATAAACATAATTAGATAATATATATGGGGATATTAAACCTCCAATTAGGGAAGCTACTAAGGCTATGGCAAGGTAAGAAATAAATCTTCCACCTTTTGACCTTTTCTTTTCATTTTTTACATTATCCATAAATTGAGTATCCATTTTAACTCCTCCTTAGAATTTGTATATTATATTTATAGATTAATAAATAATTGTAAAAAAAATATGTATGAAATATGTTTTTGTTGTGAAATTACCTATTTCATTTTTCACAATTTCCCATAATTTTTTCATATAGATACCGTATTTTTGTTGCATAATATTATATAGATTAATACTTATGAAAGATTCTTTTATTTTTGTTATAATAATTTTAAAGAACAGTTGATTTATGAGGGGAGATATATATGAGTTTTAAAATTTATTTAGTAGAAGATGATAAAAATTTAAACCTAGTTTTAACTTCCTATTTAGAAAAAGAAAACTGGGAAATTTCATCTTTTTTAACAGGTGAAGAGGCAAAAAAGGCTATCAGTAACCCTCCTGATTTGTGGATACTGGATATTATGCTACCAGATATAGATGGGTATCAGATTTTACAAGAAATAAAATTGACTTCCCCAGATGTTCCTGTAATCTTTATTTCTGCAAGGGATGCAGATATAGATAGAGTTTTAGGTTTAGAATTAGGTAGTGATGATTATCTACCTAAACCTTTTCTTCCTAGGGAGTTAGTTATTAGAACTAGAAATCTATTAGAACGGGTATATGGTACTCGCTCTCAGGTTGAAAATATTCCACCTTATATAATAGATGAAAAAAGTAGAAGGGTTAAGCTAAAAGATCAATTAATTGATTTAACATCTAAAGAATTTGAGCTATTAGTCTACTTCTCAAAAAATCAAGGCTTGGCACTTTCTAGGGAACAAATACTTGAATCTGTTTGGGGAGCAAATTATTTTGGAACAGATCGGGTAGTAGATGATTTGGTAAGACGACTACGAAAAAAGATGCCCCTATTAAATATAGAAACCATATACGGTTACGGTTATAGGATGATAAGACCATGAAGATGAAAAACTTGCCCTTGTCCATTCAAATTTGGTTAGTTTTCGCTATAATAACCCTATTTATCTCCATATTGTTGTCTATAATACTGCCAATGACCTTAAGAGATTTTTTTACAAAGGAAATTTATACTAATATTGAAAATGCTCAAGGATTGATGTTTAACCGTTTTGATAGACAACCTTTTAGTGACTTTCAGGCCATTGAAGACATCCGTACTGTTAACCATTTTATAATTTACA
Organism: Tissierellia bacterium; assembly: GCA_012798935.1. Taxonomy (GTDB): domain Bacteria; phylum Bacillota; class Clostridia; order Tissierellales; family Tepidimicrobiaceae; genus JAAZMG01. Next base: position 17,139 of record JAAZMG010000224.1, read on the forward strand.
ATGAAAACCAAATAGTCCTGTCCTCATCTCTGCCTATAAGTTTTTTAAATGAAGTGAAAAAAGAAGCGAGTATTCAAAAAAATATTAGTCAAAGATATAGTGGTAAAGTTAATAATGAAAAAATATTTTATGTTATTACAAAAGGGAAGTCATTAAACCAAGATATTAATTTAGTTTCCTATGTATGGGATTCCTATAGAGAAGATTTAGTCCAAACTTTATTTAAAAAATTAGCAATAATCATGACTATAGTATTTCTTCTAAGCTGGATTCCTGCTATTGGACTTTCTAAATATTTATCTAGCCCTTTGGTAAGTTTGGAAAAACGTGTTGAAAAACTAGCAAACCATGAATGGAATGAACCTGTTGAACTGAAAAGAGGGGATGAAATTGGCAGGCTAGGTGAATCTATCGAACAACTTAGAAATCAATTAATTTACCAAGATGAAATGCAGCAATCTTTCTTACAACATATATCCCATGAGCTAAAAACTCCTGTAATGGTTATTCGTAGCTATTCTCAGGCTATAAGAGATGGTATATACCCTAAGGGAGATTTAGATTGCTCTGTAGAGATTATTGATAAGGAAGCAGAAAGATTAGAAAAACATATAAGAAATTTACTTTATTTAACCAAACTTGACTATCTATCTAATCATGAACTTTCTAAAAAAGTCTTTTCTTTAGATAAGCTAATTATGGATGTGGTTGAAAGACTATCCTGGAATAGAACTGAATTAGATTGGAATTTAGATTTACTCCCAACAGATATCAATGGAGATACAGAACAATGGAGAATAGTCATAGAAAATTTATTAGATAATCAGATACGTTATGCAAATAGTCAAATATCTATATCTCTAAAACCCAATGATAATAATAAAGTTCTACTCACATTTTGGAACGACGGACCAAGTATTGAACCAGAAATTATAGATTCCCTTTTTAATAAATTTGATAAGGGATATAAGGGTGAATTTGGTCTTGGATTAGCCATTGTTCATAGGATTGTAACTTTGCATGAGGCTAAAATTTGGGCTGAAAATAAAAATAAAGGGGTATCTTTCTATGTGGAAATACCTGCTTACTCTGTTCAATGATTTTTAAAAGCCCTACCTATATTTCAGTAGGTAGGGCTAATTTATATTATCCTTCCATAAACATTTTTATATCATCTGCTACATTGGTTATTCCACCAATTCCAAAGTTCTCCACTAATACATTAACCACATTTGGAGAAAGGAAAGCTGGTAATGTTGGTCCTAAGTGGATATTCTTTACTCCTAAATATAGTAAAGCTAATAATACTATTACAGCTTTTTGTTCGTACCAAGCTATATTGTATGCAATTGGTAGTTCATTAATATCTTCTAATTCAAATATTTCTTGAAGTTTCATAGCTATAAGAGCTAAAGAATAGGAATCATTACATTGTCCTGCGTCTAATACCCTTGGTATACCATTAATATCTCCTAGATTTAGCTTGTTGTATTTATATTTAGCGCATCCTGCTGTTAATATAACTGTATCCTTTGGTAAAGCTTTAGCAAAATCTGTGTAGTAGTTTCTGCTTTTCATCCTTCCATCACAACCTGCCATTACAAAGAACTTCTTGATAGCTCCTGTCTTTACTGCTTCTACTATCTTATCAGCTAACGCAAATACTTGAGCATGGGCAAATCCTCCAACAATTTTGCCTGTTTCTATTTCAGTAGGTGCTAGTAATTTTTTAGCATGTTCAATAATTTCTGAAAAATCTTTAGCTTGTCCATCTACTCCATCTGGAATATGCTTAAATCCTGGATATCCAGTTGAACCTGTAGTATATACTCTATCAGCATAGGATTCTTTTGGAGGAACTATACAGTTAGTTGTAAATAATATTGGTCCATTGAATTTTTCAAATTCCTCTCTTTGCTTCCACCAAGCATTACCATAGTTTCCAGCAAAATGACTGTATTTCTTAAATGCTGGATAATATTGGGCAGGCAACATTTCCCCATGAGTATACACATCTACTCCAGTACCTTCTGTTTGTTCTAATAATTCTTCTAAATCTTTTAGATCATGGCCTGAAATAAGTATTCCAGGATTGTTTCTAACTCCTATATCTACTTCAGTTATTTCTGGATTTCCATAAGTTGATGTATTTGCTTTATCAAGTAGTGCCATTACATCTACACCATGTTTACCAGTCTCAAGAGTTAATGCAACTAGATCATCTACAGTTAAACTATCATCTAAAGTAGCTGCTAAAGCTTTTCTAATAAATTTCCCTATTTCTGGATCACTGTATCCTAGGTTATCCGCATGCTCAGCATAGGCTGCCATCCCTTTAACTCCATAGGTAATCAATTCCCTTAAAGACCTTATGTCTTCATTTTCTGTAGCAAGTACCCCTACATCTTTAGATTCTGCTTTAAATACAATTTCATCCTTTGAATTAACAGTAAATGTTGCTGCATCAATTAAGTCATCTAACTCTACTTCCTTTTCAATAAGTTTTGCTTTTAACTCATCTCTTAATTTTAAAGCTTCTTTAATCTTTTCAAAGAATCTATCTTTGTCAAAGTTTGCATTTGTAATTGTCATAAATAAGCTCTCGATTATAAATCTGTCTAATCCGGGCATTTCAAGACCTACTTCATCTGCTTTAATGCCTAATACTGAAATACCCTTTAATGCATATACCATTAAATCTTGTAGTCCAGCAACATCCGCTGTTTTCCCACATACTCCTACTTTAGTACAGCCCTTTCCCCCAGCTGTTTCTTGACATTGATAACAAAACATACTCATTGTCTATACCCCCTTGTTTTTTCCTGTAACACTATATTAATATATAATCCATACTATTTCGGTAACCTATGTTACTAAAATAAAAAATTATTAATTCCTTACCATTTTGAAAACTTCTTAAACACCCCTTATGCATTTTTATATCCCCTTTTTATTATTTCACCATTCCTAAGACTATTTCTCATGTTTTGAATTATATTATCCATTTTCTCTAATTCAACTAGTACTTGCTTTTCCTCTTGGCTAGTTTCTATAACTTTGTCTATACCCCCATTTTTTATTACAATTCGTTTATCTGCTATTAATGCTAAGGTTGGATCATGAGTTGCCATAAGAACGATTTTATCGCTACTTATCAATAATTCTAAAGCCTTCTTCCTATCTATACCAGCATTTTCTATTTCATCTATTAATACTATAGGAGATGAGCTCAAAATTGCCGTATCTGCTATCATCAATGCTCTAGATTGTCCACCACTTAAACTGGTTATAGCTGTGTTCAAATCAAATTTTTCCCCCGCTAAATTATTGGCTGCCTTAATTATTTCTTGTATAACCTCTTCTTCATTTTCTACCATTCTACTTTGTGCATGAAGTTCTAAAAATTCATGCACAGTTAAATCCATTACAAAGTTCATATTTTGAGAAAGTTGAGCTACTAATCTATTATTGGAAGAAAACCTCCATTTCACATCTGGAACCTCTCCATTTATCAATATACTCCTTCCCGTAGGAGTATCTCCCTGAGCAGCCCATTCTATATCGGCTAATAATCTGCTCTTTCCAGAACCTGTAGGACCTATTATGGAAATAATCTCAGATTTATTTATTTCTATCTTTTTAAACCCCTCTTTATTTCCATCTTTATCAGTTCCCGCCAGTATAGTTAAGGATTCTATGCCCTTATCTTCCTTTATACCCAAAAATTCTACCATTTGAACAATGTACTCCGATAGATCTTCTATCAGTTTTCCCTTATCAATGGCCCACTCTTCTATCTCCTCTTCAGTAAAATGGTTTAGATATTCTTTAAAGGTCTTATTCTCATAACCTTTAAAGTCTAATCTGTTATCTTCAAAATAATTTATTACAAATGGATATTTTTGTTCCAATTCTTTTATTGAAAATTTGTCTAAAATATTATTCATCTTTATCACCTAATTTAATCTTCCTTACATTTCCCATTTGATATGCTTCACCTATTCTTGTTTCCCCTAAACAATAGGAACATAAAGCCGAAGGCATAGGAAATCTTAATTCCTTACCTTGAACCGTTTCAATGTCCTCATCTTCACTGTATAATAAAGTACTAAGTTCATATGCTCCCTGACCAGTTAAACCGTTTATATGCATTGTAATAGCTTTTGGGTTTACAGAATTTATCCTAGATGCAAACACTTCCCTTTCTGCTTGGGATACTATATCCCCCTTAGTTATTACCACAATATCTGCCGACTTTAGCATAGGTCCAATCTTCTTAGGAGTATTTATCCCTGATAAATTATCTATAACGCAAACTGATTTTATATCCTTTATATAAGGAGAACATCTATTACATAGTCCAGCAGACTCTGTAATTAAAAAATCTAAATTTTTATCCTTCCCCCATTGAACTACTTCTTCTATATTAGATACAAAGAAATGATCTGGACATAGGGAACCTGATAGCCCCTTTTTTACAGGTACACCTGCTTTTTCATATAATATGCCATCATCTGTATAGAGGCAATCAAATTTAACCACCCCTACAGAAATATTCCTTTGTTTTAAGGCATCTATTACTTTTAATATAATTGAGGTCTTCCCAGATGATGGAGGACCTGAAATAGTTGCTAAATTCATATCTATCCCCCCTAAATTATATCTTTGAACAAAGTTTCACATTTCCTTAGTAGGCTACCTATATCTTGACTATTTACATAATCCCATCCAAGCCACATAAACTTCTTATTCCCCCCAAGATTATTATCTACTTCTGGGTTTGTTGAAGGAAATTTTCCCTTGGTTACAAGTGTCTCCCCTAACTCCTTAGAGAAGAAAAAGTCTACAAATGGTTTAGTTTTATCCTTGGTTTCCTTTTTAGTTAATAAAAATATAGGGCTAATTATTGCTCCATCTTCTGGCCAAATAGGCTTTAAAGGGCTTTCAGGTTTTATCATCTTGGTAAATATATAGGGCATAACCGTTACAGTTGGTATTCCTGAATTACTTTTTTTTATATGAGATTTTACCATTTCAGCAGGGTGCATACTTCTAAGAAGTGATTTCCCAAGGTTTACAATCCCCTTCTGTCCATGGTTTTTATAGATATTTAATAGTATTGCATTAAATAAATCGTAATCATTGATAGGAAGGGATATAGAGTTTTCAAACTCTGGCTTTAGTAAATCCTCCCATGTTTTAGGGAACTTCCTTCCCTTCAATTCTTCGGTATTTACTACAAAAACTGCAGGAACTACCCCTATAATTGAATATTGTTTTTGTGGGTCCTTTAAATCTATTTCATCATTATCAAAATCCTTATTTAATTTATCAAAGCCTGTAATATCTTCAAAGATTCCCTTGGCTTTGAACTTACCCATCAAATTCTTATCAAAAAATAAATCAAATCCAGCAGACATAAATAAATCAGGTAAGGATTCTTCATTATCGGATTCAATCTTTTTTCTTATCCAGTCCACTCCTAGGTGGGCAGATTTTAATTCATATTCAACCTTAAAATCAGATTCATCTTTATTTTCATCCCTCCAAGTATTAAATGCTTCTAACAATGGCACTCTTACTGGACAAGGCAAAACTCCATCAATTTTTATATCTGGATTTTCAATTTTGTTTTGTGTTACTAAAGTCTTATCCATAGACTCTCTATTTTGTTCTATTGCATCTATCAATTTCTCAGTAAATAATTCTATATTTATCCTTTTACTCTTAAGGGCCATCTCCAATGAAATGGTCTTTCCCATTAACTTTCTCATCTTTTCGTTAGCTAATTGTTCAAATCCATTTGCCGCAAATATATCTATAGTTTCTGGATACTTTTCTGTTATATCATATACCTTATCTTTTATATCAAAGTATTTATTCATATCTACCCTCCTAAATAACTTTATTCCATAAGGATATTTTACTCTTTTTATAAAAATTCATCCGTAACCTAGGTTACGGATGAATTTTTATATTATTTTTATTCTAAGATACTGCCACGCCTTGGAATTGGCTATTATAAAGCTGTGCATAAAACCCCTTCTTTTCTAGAAGTTCCTTATGATTACCCTGTTCTACAATATCTCCATCTTTCATAACAAGGATTAAGTCTGCATCCCTTATGGTTGAAAGCCTGTGAGCAATTATAAAACTGGTTCTTCCTTTCATAAGATTTTCCATAGCCTTCTGTATTAGTATTTCAGTCCTTGTATCAACAGAGGATGTTGCTTCATCTAATATAAGTATTTTAGGATCTGAGAGTATGGCCCTCGCTATGGTTAAAAGTTGTTTCTGTCCTTGAGATATATTATCTGCTTCTTCGTTTATGAGCATATTATATCCATCTGGCAGGGTTTGAATGAATCTATGGGCATAGGCAGATTTTGCGGCTTTAATTACTTCATCATCTGTTGCATCTAGCCTTCCATATCTTATATTTTCCATTATAGTACCAGAAAAAAGCCATGTATCTTGTAATACCATTCCAAAATTATCTCTTAAATCTTTTCTTGTAAAATCTTTTATATTATGATTATCTATTAGTATTCTGCCTTCATTCACATCATAAAATCTCATAAGAAGTTTGACCATTGTAGTTTTTCCCGCTCCTGTAGGTCCAACCATAGCAACTTTTTGTCCTGGTTTAATATCTTGAGAAAAACCCTTTATTATTATATTATCTTCATCATATCCAAATTTAACATTTTCAAAACTAACCCTTCCCTCTATTTCTTCAAGTTTTACAGGTGCTTTACTTTCTTCGATTATCTCTTCCTCCTGTAAAAATTCAAAGACCCTTTCAGCTGCAGCTACGGTAGATTGGAGTATATTACTTATCTGTGCTACTCGAGTTATAGGTTGAGTAAAGCTTCTTATATATTGAATAAAGGAAAGTATATCCCCTACCTTTATTGTTCCTCTAATAGCAAACCATCCTCCAAGAATTGAAACTGCAACATAACCTAAATTACCTATAAAAGTCATAATAGGCATCATCATTCCCGAAAGAAACTGGGCTTTCCAAGCAGAAGTATAGAGCTTTGTATTTATCTTTCTAAATTCATTAACTACTTCTTCTTCAGCATTAAAGGCTTTCATTATATTATGTCCCCCATATGCTTCCTCTATATGGCCATTAACCTGACCTAAAGATTCTTGCTGGGCTTTGAAATATTTTTGGGATCTTTTAACTATTGCCATAACCAACACCATAGAAATAGGAAGTATTAAAAAAGCAGCAATAGTCATTTGCCAGGATATAGATAACATCATAATAAGAACACCTACCAAAGTAGTAACAGAAGTTATTATCTGGCTCATGCTTTGATTTAGTGATTGACTTACTGTATCTACGTCATTTGTAACTCTGGATAATACATCTCCATGGGTATTAGTATCAAAATATTTAAGGGGTAATCTATTTACCTTTTTCGAAATTTCCTTCCTTAAGTTATAGGACACTTTTTGGGCTACTCCTGTAACTATAAATCCTTGTATAAAAGAAAACAATGCAGATAGTAGATAAAGTCCTATTAAAATAGATATTATCCATCCTATATATGAGAAGTCTATTCCTCCTTCTACTCCAGATATCTTAGACATTAACCCTTCAAATATTGCAGTAGTTGCCCTGCCAAGTATTTTAGGACCTACTATTGCAAAAACTGTACTTCCTACGGCAAATATTATTACCAGAATAAGCTTTAATCTATAAGGTTTTAAATAATTAAGAAGTTTAGAGAAGGTTCCCTTAAAGTCCTTTGGTTCTTCAAATCTTCTTCCCATTGAAGCAGGGCCTCTTCTTGGTCTCTGACTTCTCGTGTTTTTTTCACTCATATTGCCAATTCCTCCTCAGATAGCTGTGATAAAGCAATCTGCCTATAGACATTACATTTCTTTAGAAGCTCTTTATGGTTTCCCATACCTACTATCTTCCCTTGATCTAAAACTATAATATTTTTTGCATTCATTATTGTATTAATTCTCTGAGCTACTATTAACATGGTTCTACCTTTAATTTCTTCACTAATTGCCATCCTTAGAGCTGCATCTGTTTTAAAATCAAGGGCTGAAAAACTATCATCAAATATAAATATTTCTGGTTTTTTAACCAATGCTCTGGCAATTGATAGTCTTTGCTTTTGACCTCCTGATACATTGGTTCCTCCTTGAGCTATCTCGGATAAAATTCCATCTGTCTTTTCATCTATAAATTCCTTAGCCTGGGCTATTTCTATCGCTTTTATAATATCTTCATCACTAGTATCAAAGTTTTTACCATATTTTAAATTGCTTTCTATGGTTCCTGTAAAAAGCACACTTTTTTGAGGAACATATCCTATCTTTTCCCTTAAATCGTGAAGTTTAATATCCCTTATATCTACACCATCAAGTAAAATTTGTCCTTCTGTCACATCATAAAATCTTGGAATCAAATTGATAAGGGTGGACTTTCCACTTCCTGTACTTCCTATAAATGCAGTAATCTCTCCAGGTTTTGCAGTAAAATTTATATCTTTTAGAATATATTCTTCTGCACCTGGATATTTAAAGCTTACATTTTTAAATTCTAATAGTCCTTTTATATCTTTATCAAATTTTTTAGGTTCCTCAGGGTCTTTAATAGTAGTATCCTTATCTAGTACTTGAGCTATCCTTTGAGCTGATACAGAAGCTCTTGGAAGTATTATAGAAACCATGGAAAGCATAAGGAAGGACATAATAATCTGCATTGCATATTGCATAAATGCCATCATATCTCCAACTTGTATATTAGCTTTATCGATTTCATGGGCTCCTATCCATACTATGAGCAATATAATACCATTCATAATAAAATTCATAGTAGGCATCATTATAGTCATTATTCGTGATACAAATAAATTGGTTCTTGTTAAATCCTTATTAGCATTATCAAATTTATTTTCCTCAAACTCTTGAGTGTTAAAAGCTCTTATTACTAACATGCCATTAAGAGACTCTCTCATTACAAGATTCACTTTATCTACTAATTTTTGAACTATTTTAAATTTAGGCATAGCTATAGCAAAGAGGGCCATAACAAGGATAAAAATAGCTCCAACACCTACTGCTACTATCCATGCCATGGAAGTATTGGTATCAAGAGCTCTCATAACTCCACCTACTCCAAGTATTGGTGCATAGAATACCATTCTTAGCATTATTACTGTAAACATCTGTACCTGCTGTATATCATTAGTACTCCTTGTTATTAAAGAAGCCGTTGAAAAATTATCAAATTCTTCATTTGAAAAAGATGTAACCTTTTTAAATACCTTATTCCTTAAGTTTCTTCCAAGGGAAGCAGAGATCCTGGCAGATAAAAAACCAACGGATATAGATGCTACCATCCCTAATAAGGCAATAAAAAGCATTATCCTAGCAATATATAGAATATAATTAGACTGAATTCTTTCTATATTTACTCCTATAGATTCATATAATCCCTTTATATAATTGATTGCAGATTGTTTTATTATGGTTTCAGGTAAACTCTCTAGTAATACAAAAGGATTTTCTATATCACTTTGGGAAGGCACCCCTTGCAGAGTCTCCTTTTCAATCCCCATTATTATAAATATAGTCTTTCCCAAAAAAGAATCCATCTTTTCAATATCCTCTTTTGAACTTGTATCTAGAACATATAGTTTCTCCCTTTCTAGAGAAGGGTATTTTTTTAGATACATTTTATATTCTTTTTCTGTTAAATTATCTTTATCTATTAATCTATAACTGGATTCTAATAATCTTTTCTCATCTTGGTTTAAAAATATTTTTATTTTTTCCATAAATTCAACTTTCATTACCTCTGGCACTGTGTTTTCTATTCCATTTTGCTGTATTCCTATATTTACTATATTTGACATATAATCAGGGAGAGCTAAATCTGTCATAGCCTGTAAAAATAATAATCCTATTATTATAATTATAGATATTGTAAATGGCTTAAATTCTTTGATTAGCTTTAACATCTCTTCCTCCTATATTATCTAGACTTTTTATCATTTGCCTTACATATACTGATTTGTTAGTACAGATTTCATATGGTATAAAATAGACGACCAAAGGTCGTCTCTATATAATAACATACCCATCCCTTATTATATAACTAATTTCTAAGGGTTGCTTTCATTTTATTTTTATTTAAAATAATTTCTATAGCTTCTAAAATAGATCTAACAACTATATCAGCATGTACTATAAGCTTTCCTGATGCCCCTTCTCCTTCAATTACAGCTATAGAGAGTATAGCCTCCTTAAACATAGGTATATCATTAAACCCATTTCCTACACATAGGGTCTTTTCTCCACCTAGGTTTTTCACTATACCTTTTTTAGATTCTCTCGCATTTTCCTTTGGAAAAGTTAAAATCTTGGCATCTATATCACTACATTCTCTTTTTACCGTTCCATAGGTGTCCGCAGTCAGTATGTATACACTTAAGTGTTTTCCCAACTCTGATAATAGCTCCTTTACCCCTTCTAATATCTTTCCATCTACTGCTATGGTCCCGTTATAATCAAATACTATGTTTTCTATTTCTATATCATCCCTACCTGGTATTTTGTATATTAGCATGGCCTTCCCTCCATTTGAAATTTACCCATATATTCCTTCTATATATTCTTTTGTTCTCCTATCTTTAGGGTTTGTAAACATTTCTTCTGTTTCTTCATATTCTATTAATTCACCATCTAATATAAAAGCCGTATAATCAGATATCCTTTTAGCCTGAGCTAGATTGTGGGTTACTATAATTATAGTATAATCTTGGGAGAATTTTAAGAGCATTTCCTCTATATTTTGAGTATTTTTAATATCTAAGGCAGAGCAAGGTTCATCTAATAACAAAACTTCTGGCTTTACAGTAAGGGCTCTTGCAATGCAAAGCCTTTGTTGTTGACCCCCTGATAACTTAGTAGCTAACATATTTAAATCCTCATTTATCTCATGGAAAAGTCCTGCTTCTTTAAGAGTAGCTTTTACTATATTATTTAATTCCTTTTTATCCTTTGTCCCATAATATATAGGGGCATAGGTTAAGTTTTTATATATTGAAAATGGGAAAGGTGTAGGCTTTTGAAATACTATGCCTATCATTCTTCTTATATCATTTTTTTCATAGGACAATATATCCTTATCTTTGAATAATATTTCCCCTGCGAAGTTTCCCCCATTTTCTTCTATCATAAGGTTTAAGGCTGTAAGTAAGGTTGACTTTCCGCAACCAGATGGACCTATTATAGCTGTTATCTTATTCTTTTTTATGTTCATGGATAAATCCTTTAATACTTCTTTGTCCCCATAACTTGCAAATAAATTGTTTATTTTAAGTATATCCATCTACCTATCATCCCTTCTTTTCATATTTAAAACTACTGAAGTTATATTTATTATAAGTAAGATCATTATAAGAACCAAGGCTGTCCCGTAAGCTTTTTCTAAAGATATCCCTTCTCCTGTCAATATATATAGATGGAACGGTAACGCCATAACTGGTGCAAATAGAGATTTTGGTATTGGTGCAAATATTACCGCTGCAGTTAGTATAATAGGTGCAGAAGCTCCCATGGCAAATCCTCCGGCCATAGTTATTGCAGAGATTATATCAGCCTTACATAAAGGTAATATAAGCTTAGATATAGTATGAGCTTTAGACACTCCAAGAGCATAAGAAGAACCTATTATAGCCTTGTCCACTTCCCTTAATGTTTTTTCTACTCTTACTTCAATATAAGGAAATATCATAATACCTAAGGTTATGCCACCAGATAATAAGGATCTACCTAATCTCAAATGGAGTACCAACAAGGTATATCCAAATAAGCCCAATACTATAGAAGGAATCCCTGCCATAGATTGTACTATTAAATGTATAATACTTTCTATTCTTTTAGATCTACAATAAAATACAGTATATATGGAAGTTGAAATAGCTAATATAGAAGCAAATATGCAAGCTATAAGCATAAGAAATAAGCTTCCTACAATAGCAGGAAATACTCCTCCCTCCGAACCTATAGGCATACCTTTTGGATCACTAAATATGAATTCTAAATTGATAGAACCAATACCGTTTTTAAAGATATATCCAAATATATATATAACTACAGTAAATACAATCACTGTACTTATAATGATCCATGTTTTAAATATAAAATCTTTAGTTTTTTCACTCATATTTATCAGTCCTTATATACATTTATATATCCATACTTCGTTTAATTGAATATAATATTATATTTATTATAAGCAACATTATCATAAGTATAAAACCAGAAGCAAAAAGGGAATGATAATGTAAGCTTCCCACCTCCGCCATACCCATTTCAAGTGCAATAAGGGAGGGTATTGTTTGACACTTTTTAAATAATTTAGGCATTATAGGAGAATTACCTATAACCATCATAACTGCCATAGTTTCTCCCATACCTCTACCCAAGGCTAAAACTATGGCAGCTAAAATACTTCTTCTGCTTTCAGGCAATATTATCTTTCTTATCATATAAGATTTAGAAACTCCTAAAGCGCTTGAATATTGGAAATGTTCTTCATATATTTTTTCCATAGACTCATCACAAGTAGATATGATATAAGGTAGCATCATTATGGAAAGAATTATTCCTCCTGCTAATACAGATTCCCCTGAAGGAAAGGAAAACCTTATTTCAAAAAACTTCACCAATACTAATAGACCTATAAATCCATATACTACAGAAGGTATACCTGCTAATATATCTACAATTCCTCTTATTAATCTTTTTATTTTTCCATCAGTATAACTTGATAAAACAACAGCAGAGCCAACCCCTATAGGTAATGCTATTATAATACCTACTAGAGATACATATATAGTACCTAGTATTATAGGTAATATTGATAATTTATCCGGAGAATCTAAAGGATTCCAAGTTTTTCCTGATATAAACTTTAATATAGGTACTTCTTTAAAGAACACTACACTCTCTTTGAATATAAATATAACTATAAATGCAAGCAACAATAAGGAAATCAAAGTTAATGTGGTTATTATAAACCTAAATATTTTTTCTTTTAATTTTTTCACTTAATCACCTCAAAAAAATTCAAGGGCTAAAGCCCCTGAATTTAGTTTGCTGGCACAAAGCCCATTTCTTCAATAAT
>JAAZMG010000225.1 GCA_012798935.1 Tissierellia bacterium
AGCTGAATTTTAAGTTATATTTTTTTCTGTTTGCGTCGTAGCACCTATTAAACCAAGCTAGACCACTACTAAATAAGCTGTATATTCTAACAACGTCATTTTTTATCTTCTTTGTTGCTCCTATTATTTTGCTTTTTTTGTTTTTGGAACAGTCTGCTCCTAATATTATCATCCAAGTATATGCTATACATAGGCATAAATACAGATTTTCAAAGTATTTGATACTTTCTGTCCAGGTGTCCTCCATATTGAATCCATATGATTTTAAATCTCTAAACATTTCTTCTATATTAAATCTTTTCTTATATTCATATACAGCATCTCTGCTATTCATGTTAGTAGCTAAATACCATGTATCCTCTGAATCTACAGCTTTACATACTGCTAAATTACATTTATATTCTTTTTTACCTAACAAAACCCCATTAAACTTTTTTGCTTTGTCCTTAATTGGGTTTATATCTTTAAGGTACTTTACCTTTTTATTACCTTCAATCTTTACAATCATATCATTAGTGCATCTTATACAGTATTTCCAACCAATCTTATCTATATATTTAAATAAATCTATACTTTTAAATCCTCTATCTGCCAATAACAAAACTTCATAGTCATATGACTTGAAAATCTCATTAAGTTCAGATATCCCTTGTTTTACATGCTCAAAGCTTTTGTTGCCTTTTTCTCTATATTTAAATATTTTATACCATAGAGGTATTGTTCTATTTCCCACTCTTAAAGAAAATTGTAGTATTAAAAACCTATCATCCAGTGTTGTATGGTCAAAGATTATTACTACTCTGTTAGAATGATTTCTTTTCACATATTTTTTATAATTTCTTCTATAAAACAGTAGTATAGGTAGTCAGGCCTTATTGTAGAAGTTGAAAAAAATCTATATATTCTTTTTATTTTACTTTGTTCTATTGCATCAGTATAATTATCCTTTAATTTTTGTGATATTTCTGAGATTATTACTGACTTAGACACCAATATTCCTGTAATAACTGCTACCAGATTTTTCAACCTTTTAGCTGATATGGGTAATATTTCATATAGAATTTCTTCTAATTTTGATGTAATATATTCTTGATTGTTTAACATAGCTATTCTCCTTTTTGTAAGTTGTTTGTTATGATTCAACTTATATTTTAGGGCTTGGCTATGTTTTTTTCTATACATTTTTACTGGAAATTGTGGGAGTTATTTGCTGTCTCATCCATTATTGGATGGTCTCACCTTTTTACTGTCCGTAGGTCAGGTCATAGGGTATACCCCTAATACATATTTACCTAATAGATAATTCTCAATTCGTTCTTCATCTAGAGGAGCAAAATCGCTATGTTTACATTCAGTACATTTTATCTTAGGTTTATTACATATGCCTGGCTTAAAATCATTAAAATAGTATGGCGAATAACCTGGCTTGCTTTTCCACCTTTTGGCGCAAACATCAGATCTGCCTTTGAATAAAGACATAAACAGTTTAACCTTTTCTATACTGGTACTGTTCATTGTAACTAAATTGCTACTTTAGTCTAAACTAGATTCTTTAATTATGGTAGAATCCACAGAGCTATAAGTTTCCGTTTCTTCCTTAGTCAGCGCCTTTCTAAGTCGAATAATTTCATCTTTTAATCGCTTGTTTTCCTCTTCTAGGAATCTACATTTTTCATATAGTTCATTATAATTTAAGTCCATAATTGTCACCTAAATATTATACTTTTTTCCTTGTATTACTCATTTAATAATTCAATTTCTGCTTTAAAGGCACTCTTTCTAGAATGCACCTTGCTATAATGCTCAATCATAAGCCTTCTTCCATTTACCATTCCATTGGATTCCAGTATTTCTCCTAAGGACACTACAAGTATTGCAGCCTTGTAGTAGCTATTTCTATAGCCTCCTCCTACAACAGCTTCTGTTCTCTTATCAACCTCTTCTTTTAACCATGATATATATTTGTCATATTCTTCTTCTGCTAAGACTTGTTTTTCTTTCCATTTTAAAAATATATCATAAAAACTTTGTACATCCCCTATAAATCCTAATCTGTACATTATTCCATTTACAAGTTTCTCTATAGCCTTTGTAAGTTTATCATCTTTATTTAGCAATAAAATGAAAAGTGGTACTGCAACTCCTTTAAAATTGATACTCCATCCCAATGTGGTATTATTCATTTTACATTTACCGTAAATATAATCAAATTCTCCATTGAAAAACCTGATTATATCTTTATGATCCTTTGAAATAGTATTAATCATCATTTGTTTGTTTTTATTATTATAGTTCCCTGTAAAATCTTCTGGTAATATTTCTATATATTTTGCTGCCTTCTTTGTTATATTTTCATAGTCAGGTAGTTCAAATAATCGAATATAGTTATTTAATGTTGACTCAGAATTGAACGCTGCTTCATAGCATTTATTAACTATATAAGAATGATTTAGCTTTATCGCAGCCTTTGCAGTTAAATCTGCAATCTCCCCTCGAATAATTAAATTCTCGAGCAATACACTAATGGCTTCTATCCCTAGACTCTCACATTCGGTATACTTGTTTTCGTTTAGCAAGTATTCACAAGCATATTTAAACAAAACAGGATGTTTCAAATACTTTGTCCTAGCAATTTCACACAAATAATCTTTATCTTCATTATATAAGCATGCCTCTAACAATAATTCTGCCGCCCTATCCCCATTTGTATCTGCAAGAAATGAAATCCATTCTTCCATAAAGGAATCTATGTTTTTAAGTTCTTCAGATCCTATGGAAAACATATCCTCTATTTTAGTATTCTTGCATTTATCCCAGGTTAGGTATCTATATAAACTTTCAGTTCTTTCTTTACCCTTAGTAATCTGATATGTTGCATACATCAAATTTAAGACAATTCTCTTATAATTAAATGTTGTTAAGATTTCATCCATAACTTCTTCAAACTCTAATTCATTCCAATCCCCAGTATCCCTATCTGATACAAAAAAGGACAGATTTAGAAGTCGATTATTTATCATCCAGGATTCTTTGTACTTTCTTTGAAGTAACAAATCTTCAGCCACTTGAAATGCTTTATAGAGTTCATCTATTATTCTAAAAGGGTCGTAATAATCATATACATAATCACTATCCCAATAACTATCATCATATTCTTCATGTCCACTACATTCAAAATAAATATCCCCTTCTTCTACCTTTTCACACCACTTTTCTATTTTATCTTTTTCGTAGATAATCGGATTAAATTCTTGTTTTTCGTCTAGAGAATTTAGAATCTTGCTTCTTTCATGTTCTTTTGCTGTTCTTGCTTTATTGTATATCCATTTGGTTTTTTCTTCTTCGGTCATAGTAGATAGTTTTTCTTCAACTACTTTCATATATTCTTTATAATTCATCACTCTTTATCCTCCAATAGCAATATTTATCATATAATCCAAAATATTTAGATATTCATCCTATAAATAATAGAGAAACTTAATCATGTCGCACTTCTATATGTTAACTCATTATATCATATACTTTGTTCTAGATAATATCCTTTTCACATTATTTACTTCAGTAAGTTCAACTCCTTCTAAAATATACTGCTCTTTAACTGACAATGATCATCATAGTATCTTATAAGACTACTTTCTTTTTCTTCTATCAACAGCATAAAACTTTTCTATTTCCTTTGGACCAAGTCCATCTACCCTTTTCATTAAATAATTTAGCTCATCTATATTAATATTTTTATCTGGTAGTATTCTTATAAAATTCCTATCCATGCTATTTTCTATATAACAGTTTGGTTCTGTAGTCATTTCTACTCCCAGTTCATTACATCTTTCATGCAAACTTTCCTCTTCAGTTGGAAACCATATAGTCCTTACCTTTTCATTTTCTTAATTTGATCTTTTGATTGTAATACTCATTTTTCATCCCTTCCCTATTTAGTAATTAAAAATATATCTTTGCCATATCTTGTGATTAATGCTGAATTAATGATTGCCTTAAATGTTATATCATCAATTAAATGTTATATCATCAATTAAATCTACATCGACTATCTCATTAATTTTTATATATTCTTTTCCTGTAGATATTGTCTTTGCAGTTTGATACAGAGTGTAGCCTTCAGTATTAATTTCTCTAAGATTAATTTTATTAAAATCAAATCCATTTGACTTTACTATATGTTCTGAGATTTTCCACAACATATCATCAGCATTTAGGAGAAAAAGGATAGCAATGTATCTAGGAGATATATCATAGAAATCAAGATCTTGTTTATGAAGTGCATTATAGAATCTTCCTTTATGATTATGATTTAGAAATATTTCTCCCTTAAATTTATTTGTTAGAAACTTTAGTCTATCCTTTAAAGAATAGTTTTTTATTTTTCCAAAGTATTCTTTAACTAAATCTTTATATCCCACCTTATCCACATTGGATAGGATATCGAAATGAATGTATCCACAATCATTGCATCTATTCCTAATATTGATTACATTGCAATTACAATCTTTAACACCTCCCTTACAATTAAAATAATTGTTGATGACTATTCCACTTCTCCTTGGTTGAAAATTTGGCACCATAACCATTAGCTGTCTATTCCTTCTAATGAGGTTCCATACATAAACAATTTTGACATTATTCTCAGTCATTTCTTTCTGTTTTTAGGCATAAAAAAAGGGGGAAGTTTATTTAGTCTTTATTTGACCAAAACCTCGCCCCATAATTTTTTATTTTAGATTCTTAATTTGTATAAAAATAGATGTATCAGGATCTTTAATATCCTATTACATCTATAATTTCTATTTTTAAATTTCTGTAAACAACATTTGTGTTATTTCTTACTTATTAGCTGAACATAATAAAAATAATGTTCATTAAATATAATATTTATCATCTTCCCATTTCAATGGATTTGTTTCTATGTAATTCCATATTTCTTGGTATTCTTGTTCATTTCTGATTATATGGTCATAGAATGAT
>JAAZMG010000226.1 GCA_012798935.1 Tissierellia bacterium
CTAGTACATCTATAGTTTGCCCAATATGTTTTTTACCACTTTCCACTACTATCATAGTTCCATCATCTAAATAAGCTAATCCTTGCCCTGATTCTTTACCATCTTTTATAACCTGAACTACCATTTCTTCTCCTGGCAATACTACAGGTTTAACTGCATTAGCCAACTCGTTAATATTCAATACATCAATATTTTGTACCTCTGCTACCTTATTTAAATTATAATCATTTGTAATAATCTTTCCTTTTAATAGTTGGGTAAGTTTTAATAGCTTAGAATCTACCTCTTTTACATCTTCAAACTTCTTATCATGAATTATTACTTCAATATCCAATTCCTTCTGTATTTTGTTTAGAATATCTAAACCTCTTCTACCTCTATTCCTTTTAAGGGCATCGGAAGAATCTGCTATATGTTGCAATTCCTCTAAAACAAACTCAGGTATAATTAAAGGACCTTCAATAAATCCAGTCTTGCAAATATCCGCTATTCTTCCATCAATAATTACGCTGGTATCAAGTATCTTAGGACAAGATTTACAGTTACCCTTAAACTTATCCTTTCCGGAACCTTTTCTAAAACTTCCAATGGTATTGAAAAAGTCTTCTTTGTTTCTTGTAGGAATCCTAATTCCTAAGTATCCAAAAATTACATAAAGAACAATAGATATAATAACCCCCAAATATGGTATTTCAAGGTTATAAAAAGGTTGACTCAACAAGTAAGCAATAATTAATCCAACAATGAGCCCAACAGAACCTAAGGCTATATCATAGGCCGGAACTTTCTGAAGCTCCGTTTCAACAAATTGAGTCAGCTTCCTTCCACCTTTCATAATCTTTGGGGCCAATAAGAAAAATATAATTCCAAAAACTACACTTGTACCTAAAAAAACTGCTAAACCTAACCATCCCTTATTTGATAAGCTTATTATTTGTAAGGCATTTAATCCAACAACTATACCATATCCAATTAATAAACCTACCACACCAATAACACCTCTTATGATTTTATCAATCATCAATTCACCTCCTATAGTATATTTATTACCATTAAAATAATTTATATAACCAAATTTCTAATATTAAAATTTTATTAAACAAAATTAACTGCCTCATCAATAAGCTTTTCTGTTTCTTCTTGATCTGTATCAGCTACTAATACAATTTCACTGATGAGCATTTGTTTAGCACTATTTAGCATCTTCCTTTCCCCCGTTGAAAGACCTTTTTCTGCATCTCTTAACATTAAATTTCTAACAACAGAGGCAATTTCAAATATATCCCCACTTTTGATCTTTTCCATATTCATCCTATAGCGTCTATTCCAATTTTGAGGCATTTTTGTCTTGTCACCTTTTAAAATCGTTACTACTTTTTCCATATCATTGTCATCAATTATTTCTCTAATTCCAATTTCTTCAATATTATCCACAGGTATCATAACCTTCATATCACCTATTGGCATCCTCATTACATAGTATTTCCTCTTTTCTCCTAATATCTCCTTCTCTTCAATTTGCTCTATTACCCCAGCTCCATGCATAGGATAAACAATCCTATCTCCGATTTTAAACATATAACAACCTCCTATTATACTAGTTCA
>JAAZMG010000027.1 GCA_012798935.1 Tissierellia bacterium
AAATTGCATCGGGTAGATTTGAAGATGATATTAGGCGTATGAGGATGGCTGCTTGGCATGGGGCAGATCATTTAATGGTTATTAGGACTGCTGGTCAAAGCCACTATGATGGATTAATAGAAGGTACGCCTCAAGGAATTGGTGGAATACCTATTACGAGAAAACAGGTTAGGGCTCAGAGAAAAGCCTTAGATATGATAGAAGATGAAGTAGGTAGACCAATTAATTATCATTCCTATGTATCTGGAGTAGCCGGGCCTGAAATTGCAGTTATGTTTGCAGAGGAAGGGGTTAATGGTGCTCATCAAGACCCTCAATACAATGTGCTTTATAGAAATATAAATATGGTCAGATCTTTTGTGGATGCAGCTAGTGCAAAAAAGATTATGGCTTGGGCTGAAATAGCCCAAATAGATGGTGCTCATAATGCTAATGCTACCGCCAGAGAGGCCTGGAAAGTGAGGCCAGAGCTAATGGTGCAACATGCTATTAATTCTATGTTCTCAGTTAAAGCTGGCATGAAAAAAGAAAACATTTGCCTTTCAACGGTGCCGCCAACAGCACCACCAGCACCTTGTATGAGATTGGATCTACCCTATGCTGTTGCACTTAGAGAATTATTTGATGAATATAAGATGAGAGCCCAAATGAACACTAAATATATGGAATCATCAACAAGAGAAGCAACTGTAACCCATGTGCTAAACTTGCTTATTTCTCAGCTGACAAGGGCTGAAATCCAATCTACCATTACTCCCGATGAGGGACGAAATGTACCTTGGCATATTTATAATATTGAAGCAGTAGATACTGCTAAACAAGCTTTTGCAGGTATGGATGGGTTAACAGAAATGGTTGAGATAAAAAGGGATGAAGGAGAATTAGCAGAAGTTGTTAGAGAATTAAAAGAAAGAGCAGTATTATTTATGGAGGAGATACTAGAAGTTGGAGGATACTTCAATGCAGTGGAACAAGGTTTCTTTGTTGATTCAGGTTATTATCCAGAAAGAAATGAAGATGGAATATCTAGAAAGATTAATGGTGGTGTAGGTGCAGGTACTGTATATGAAAGGGAACCGGATTATATGGCTCCAGTAACTGCCCATTTTGGATATAATAATATAGCTCAATATGATGAAACGGCAGTAGATAATCCTTCTAAATTAATAGGTGGAAGCACCTTTGAAGACCATGATAAAATTATCTATATAGATGAATTAGATGAAAATGATAATGTTTATTTAAGATTAGAAGAAACTAAAGAATTAAGAAATACATCTAAACTAAAACCAGAAATGGAATGGTTAGGAGATGGAATAATTTTAATAACTCTATTTTTACCTACAGAAGAAAGAATAGCTGAATTTGCAGCTTTGGAAATAGGTAAAAGGCTAGGATTAGAAGATGTGGAAGTAATCCATAAAGAAATAATGCAAAAAGCTGAAGGTACTAGAATAGAATTAAAAGGTAGAGTTGCATTTACTATAGATATAGATGATTTAGTTATTCCACCTAAACCAGAAGTGTTAACTGAGGATGAAATTAGAAAAGATATTGAAGAGAATCCAATGAAGGTTGTAGCTGCTACAGTAGGGGAAGATGAACACTCAGTTGGATTAAGGGAAATTATAGATATAAAGCATGGAGGCATTGAAAAATATGGAATTGAGATTCATTACCTGGGTACTTCTGTTCCCGTTGAGAAATTAGTAGACTCTGCTATAGAAATTGATGCAGATGCGGTTCTTGCATCAACAATAATATCTCATGATGATATTCATTATAAAAACATGAAGAAAATACATGAGCTATGTATAGAAAAAGGAATTAGAGATAATATTATACTTGCAGCAGGAGGTACACAAGTTTCAAATGAATTAGCTGTGGAAAATGGTATGGATGCAGGTTTTGGCAGAGGTTCCAATGGTGACCAGGTAGCGACATTTTTGGTAAAGAAAAGAAGAGAGCTTAAAAATGAAAATTGATTTACTAGTAGCAGAAATAGGTAGCACAACTACAGTAGTAAATGCTTTCAACTTGGGACCTTGTCCTAAATTTATAGGACAGGGTCAATCCCCTACCACTGTAGATGAAGGGGATGTTAATATTGGTCTTAGATCTGCCATTGATAATTTAGCTAGTAATTTAAACATAGAGGGAATTGAGTATGATGAGCTTATAGCTACTAGTTCTGCAGCTGGAGGCTTAAGGATGACTGTTCATGGTCTTGTATATGATATGACAGTTAAAGCTGCCAAAGAGGCTGCTCTGGGAGCAGGAGCTAATATAAAGTATATTACTGCAGGTAGGCTTAGGGATTCAGATTTAAAGAAGATAAAAAAGATAGAGCCAAATATTATTCTTATAGCCGGTGGAGTAGATTATGGAGAAAGGGATACTGCATTATATAATTCAGAACTTATAGCTGGATTAGACTTAAACATACCAGTAATTTATGCTGGAAATATCGAAAATCAAGAGGAAGTTAAAGAAGTATTTAGAAGCAAAAAATCTGAATTATATATTGTGGAAAATGTATACCCTAAAATTGATGAACTTAATATTGAACCAACTCGAAAAATAATTCAAGATGTATTTGAGAAACATATTATCCACGGCCCTGGGATGGAAAAGGTTAGGGATATGATTACAGGATCTATTATGCCCACTCCGGGAGCTGTTATGGCAGCTTCCGAGCTTTTATATGAAGAACTTGAAGATTTAATTACTATTGATGTGGGAGGGGCTACTACCGATATTCATTCCGTAACGGAAGGTAGTGAAGAAATATCTAGAATACTTGTAAACCCAGAACCTTTAGCTAAAAGGACAGTAGAAGGGGATTTGGGAGTTTATGTAAACATGCATAATATAGTCAATATGGTAGGTGAGGAAGAATTAGCAAAGGAACTAAATATATCTAATGAAGAACTAGAAAAAATG
>JAAZMG010000227.1 GCA_012798935.1 Tissierellia bacterium
ACTACATCTTCCAAATCTTAAATCCAGAGAACTTTTCAAATCTTTTTCCCTCGATGATAATGCAATTTTCATCCTCTCTCCTCCTATGGTTTTAAAGTTATTGGCATATGCCAATTAAATTTTACATCTATTTTTTACTTTTGTCAAATAAAAAGACCCAGACAAAGGTTAATTTGTCCAGGTCATAATCTTTACCAAGCTGCTACAGCACTATCTGCTCTTGGATCAGTTCCACCTATTAAGGTTTCATTGTCTTTTATTATTATCTGCCCTCTACCAAAGGAACCTCTTTCTACTTGAGGATAGATTTCATGTCCCATTTCATCTAATTTTTTAGCTATATAATTTGGGAAATCAGGTTCTATAAATACCTTCTTGTCTTCTACCCATTGCCATCTATAGGAATCTAATGCTTCTTGAGGATTTAATCCAAAGTCGATCATATTCATAACTACTTGAACATGACCTTGAGGTTGCATAAAGGCTCCCATAACTCCAAAAGGTCCAATTGGTTTGTTTTCCTTAGTTATAAATCCAGGTATAATAGTATGATATGGTCTCTTCAATGGTTCAAGGCAGTTTATATGGGTTGGATCTATGGTGAAATTGTGTCCTCTATTGTGAAGAGCTACGCCTGTATCTGGTACTACTAATCCAGAACCAAATCCCATATAGTTACTCTGGATATAGGAAACCATATTCCCTTCTCCATCTGCCGTGGCTAGGTAAACAGTCCCTCCTGCCTCTGGTTTACCAGCAGTTGGTAGTATG
Source organism: Tissierellia bacterium (assembly GCA_012798935.1). Taxonomy (GTDB): domain Bacteria; phylum Bacillota; class Clostridia; order Tissierellales; family Tepidimicrobiaceae; genus JAAZMG01. Next base: position 772 of record JAAZMG010000227.1, read on the forward strand.
GCTTTATCTCCTATAAGCTTTTGCCTTTCCTTTCCATAAGAGTCGGAAAGGAGATCTTTAGTCTTAACTTTCATCCTTTTTTCTTCGGATATATATTCTTTAGCATCTGCAAAGGCCAATTTTATAGCTTCAATTTGCCTATGATATGTTAGAGGATCGTCCTTTTTATCAAATTCAAATTCTTTAAGGATATTCAATGCCATTAATGCTACTATTCCTTGTCCTGATGGTGGTATTTCCCATATATCATATCCTCTATAATTTACAGATATAGGTTCCACCCACTGAGGTTTGTATTTTTCTAAATCCTTTTTCCTAATATAACCTCCTGTTTTTCTGGAAAAAGCATCTATCTTGTCAGCTAAATCTCCAGAATAAAAAGATTGTCCATTTGTATCCCCAATTTCAATTAATGTTTTCCCGTGATAGGACAATCTAAATATCTCACCTGCCCTTGGAGGTCTTTCATCCTTAGCAAAGGTTTGGAACCAATGTTTAAACTCTTCTCCTTTTAAATCCTTCTTATAGATATTAAAAGCTCTATCCCAAAAATATCCCACTGTTGGAGACACTGGAAAACCCTCCATAGCATATTCTATTGCTGGTTTAAGTACTTCTTTTAAGGAAAGCCTTCCAAACTTTTTAGACAATTCTCCCCAAGCTGCTGGTGCACCTGGTACAGTTACAGGTATCCAGCCATATTTAGGTATCTCTTCAATGCCTTTTTCTTTTAATATTTCTATGGATAAACCCTTAGGAGCATACCCACAAGAATTTAATCCATGGAGCTTATCTTTATACCATACAAGTGCAAAAGCATCCCCTCCTATACCATTAGATGTAGGTTCTACCACTGTAAGACATGCTGCTGTGGCTATAGCTGCATCTATGGCATTACCACCTTTTTTCAAAATATCTAATCCTGCATTAGCAGCTAAGTATTGAGAAGTGGCTACCATTCCTCTATGGCCAAAAACTACCGTCCTTTGTGATGGATATCTGTAATTTAAAAAATCAAATTTCATATTATTCCTCCCTATATAATGTGTGTGCAACTACTTTTTAATCCAAATGTTTTATGAATTTCGTCTTCTTTATTTTAGATTGCCCTTTATCCCTTATTTATTTTATTCTGCACAAATATAGATTTTCCTCCTATTTTTTTGTATACTCTTATTAAAATCTAGAAATGGAACAAAAAATATCTTTTGATTAATTTGACAATTGCTTTTCTTCATGCTATACTTTCATAAATACAATTTTATACGTTTTAGTTGTAATATAGAGGATGCAGTTACAATTAGTATTATAAATTAGACCTAGGGAATCTTATGTTTATAAGAAAGGTGTAGCTGCCGAAATGTATAGTTTTCCCTAAAACTATATGTTGGGGATGAACCGAATAGGTACATCACTGCAATTAGCTGATAGCCCAATCCTCTAATAGAGCGCTATATTACACTGGGTAAAAGGTATGTACTAGTTTTTGTATATAAAACAGTTGTGAGTTCTTTTACTCGTGACTGTTTTTTATTTTTAAATTTGGGAGAGTGATTTTTTTGTCCATAATAGTTCAGAAATATGGTGGTACATCGGTAGCAACTATAGATAAAATTAAATCTGTTGCAAAATTGTTAATAAAACGAAAAGAGGCTGGCTCTAATGTAGTGGCTGTTGTCTCTGCTATGGGAAAAACTACGGATAACCTTATTAGAATGACAAAGGAAATCTCCGCCAATCCAAGTAAAAGGGAATTGGACATGCTCATATCTACTGGGGAACAAATAACATCTTCCCTTTTGGCTATGACATTGAAAGAACTAGGATATGATTCCATATCTTTAACTGGCTTTCAGGCTGGCATAAAAACTGGAGATAGCCATACTAAAGCTCCTATTCTAGATGTTGATATTAAAAGAGTTGAAAAATATTTAAATGAAGGAAAAATAGTAATAGTAGCTGGGTTTCAAGGAATGGATAAAAATGGGGATATAACCACCTTAGGAAGAGGAGGTTCTGATACTACGGCAGTTGCTTTAGCTGCAAAATTAAATTGTCCTTGTGAAATATATACAGATGTCCATGGAATTTATGGAACAGACCCTGGAATCTATCCTAATGCAAAAAAATTAGATTATATTACTTACGAAGAAATGATGGAGATGGCTAGTTTAGGTGCAAAAGTAATAGAAACAAGAGCTGTAGAATTAGGTTGCAAATACAATGTACCTATTTATATTGCTTTAAATACTGGTGAATGTTTAGGAACTTATATAAAGGAGTTGGATGAATCCATGGAAACTAAAGTAATTACAGGCCTAACTGTAAATGACGACGATTTGATGGTTACAATTAACAATGTTTTATACAATACAAAAGATATCTATAATATATTTAACAAACTATCATCTAGGGATATAAATATTGACATGATTAGCCAAACTGCTCCTGTAAATGGCTATGTAAATATTTCATTTACCGCTCCTAAATGTAGTAAATCTATTATAGAAGAATTAGTAGATGAGTTAAAAACAAATATGGAAAAAATAAAAGTAGATATTCAAGAGGATATAACTAAGATTTCGGTAGTAGGATTAGGTATGAGGACTCAATCAGGGGTAGCTGCAAAAATATTTAAAATCTTTGCAGATAATGATATTGAATTCAAGCAGGTTACTACTTCTGAAATTAGAATCTCCTATACAATAAATACAAAGGATAGGGAAAAGGCTGTATCAAATATAGCCAAGGAATTTAATTTATAGTTTAAGATAAAATCCGAACAAATTAACCGTTTAAAGTCACTGAAAAAGTAAATTATATCAATAAACTAAGACAAATTATCAAAGATAAGACTCTAATGTGAAAGATTTGTAAAAGTATCCGACTAAAGAAAAAAATTAGGAAATTTGCGTTGTTTAAGCGATAGCAAGTTCACAAATCTATTTTTTTCTGTGTCATGATACTTTCAACCTTAATTTAGGTTTATGATGGGAGTGCCTGCTAAGG
>JAAZMG010000228.1 GCA_012798935.1 Tissierellia bacterium
ATGGAAAGAATATCTGATATATCCAAGGAACAAACAAATAGTGTTATCAATAACAAAGATAAATATATGCTAATAGCAGAAGCAATGAAAGATATGGAAGAGGCTGTTAAACGGTTAAATGTATCAGGAGAAGAAATGGACAGGATGAAAAGTGAAATATTAGATACCCTACAAAATCTTTCTGCCATTGCACAAGAAAATTCTGCCTCAACCCAGCAAGTAACCGCCTCTATGGAAGAGCAAACTGCATCTATAGAGGAGATAGCGGCAGGAAGTGAAAGTTTAGCAGACTTAGCACAAGGCCTACAATCAATTATAGAAAGGTTTAAAATTTAATAGAGTAGAGTAATAAAAAAGCAGTACATAAGTTGCTGCTTTTTTTATTTATTTTATGGTATAATTAATGAAGAAATTATTTTATTATAAAAATAGGAAGTGAGATTAATGTATTCAATGTATTCAAATAAAGTAATTGAACATTTTATGAGTCCTCAAAATGTAGGCACTATGGTTGATTATAATGGCAAGGGTGTATATGGAGATCCTGGATGTGGAGATTCTTTAACCATATATATTAAAGTTAAAGACAATATAATTAAGGACATATCTTTCTTAGTTTTTGGTTGCACAGCTTCTGTAGCTACAAGTAGTATGACTACAGTTCTTGCAAAAGGTAAGACCATAGAAGAAGCACTGAAAATCAAAGAAGAAGATATAGTAGAAGCCTTAGAAGGACTTCCTGAAAACAAACTCCATTGTTCAAATCTGGGAGTTCAGGCATTAAGGAATGCTATAAATGATTATTTAGATAAAAAAGAAAAACTAGGTTAATAAGCTACCATTGCTATTAATGGAAAGATAAAATTTTAATCTAATTGAAATTTAAGGTATATACCATTGATATATTAAATAATCATATAAATAGGTCTTTTATTATTATAAATAGGATGGTAATATGAAAAGAAAGCCTAAAGTTTATATAATAAAGTTAAATAGGAAAATGCTAATATTATTGACCATCATAGTATTGTTTATTATAGGTGCAATTATATTTAAGGAGTTTAAAGTGTCTAGAATTTTTAAATATCAATCTAATAGAACTATTGTTATAGATCCAGGCCACGGCGGTATTGATGGAGGTACTAGCGATAAAGAAGGTTTACTTGAGAAAGATATAAACTTAGATGTAGGTTTAAAATTAAAAAAAGAATTGTTAGTAGAAGGATTTAAGGTTATAATGACTAGAGAAAAAGATCAATCCTTAGAAGAATTTAGCAATATAAATAGTTCTAGATATAGAAGGGATTTAAATGCAAGGAAAACTATTATAAATGAAAATGACCCTTTAACGTTTATTAGTATCCACGTAAATTCAAGTAAAAAGAGTAGGGCTAGAGGTATTAAAATATATTATTATCCAACCTCATCGGAAGGGAAGGAACTAGCAGAAAGTATTTGTGAATCGATTAATATAAATATCTATGAAAAATATTTAAAAGATAATACATTGGAAGCTGAGATTATCCCTGAGGATTATTTCATATTAAGAGAAACAGAATTCCCTGGAGTATTAGTAGAAATAGGTTTTATAACCAATCCAGAAGATAATAGACTTTTAAAAGATGAAAGATACAAAACGAAAGTTGCCTTTGCTATAAAAAAGGGGATAATGGAATATTTATCCGGACACGGACAAGGGGACGGTTAACTTGTCCGGAAATTGTGGAGAAGCCACGACAAATTATCAAAGAACGAGCCTCAAGTTCAAGATTTCACCTTAGCAGGCACTCCCATCATAAACCTAAATTAAGGTTGAAAGTATCATGACACAGAAAAAAATAGATTTGTGAAC
>JAAZMG010000229.1 GCA_012798935.1 Tissierellia bacterium
ATTTGTGTCAGATTTTTATCTCAGTATTGATACAGATAAAGTTACTATCACTATATCAACTCAAATAAAAGATATGGACAATAATCTTATTGGTATAATGGGATTTGATGTTACAATAGAAAGTTAAATAAATAATAAAGCCTTAAGGAAGTATAACATTAGATTTTCCTTGAGGCTAATTTTTTTATAATGCTTAGGAAAGATATGACGAGAGAATCAACCTTTACTGTTAGGTAATACTTTTTTAAAATAGGGTAAAAGTAAATATATTAGAGGCGGTTATAATATGAAAAAAGGATTTAAGTGGTTTGATGATAAATTAATTGAATTAATAAATGATAGGATAAAAAATGATTTTTTAGATAAATTTATGTTAAAGTTTACAAACTTAGGAGGAGTTATATTTACCACTTGTTTTATTTTATTATTGATATTATTTGGAAAAGAAAAAACTAGATTTATTGGAATACAGGGAGCAGCAACTCTCATGATAAGTCAAACGATTACCTATAGTTTAAAGAGCTTATTAAGCAGGGAAAGACCTTATAATATGCTTAAAAATTTAAATACTTTTGGAATTGTCTTGAAGGATTATTCTTTTCCTTCTGGACATACTTCTGCTAGTTTTTCTATTGCAACTACTATAGCATTTAACATGCCTAAGTTAGCCATTTTAGTATTAGCTATTGCTTTAACCATAGGAGTTTCAAGGGTCTATTTAGGAGTTCATTATCCAACAGATGTGGCGGCAGGAATAATCATAGGGGTAGTTTCTGCATTATTAGTCCATATATATCTGTTGATTCATATAGAAAATTTTATAGATTTTATTAAAATTTAGGTAAATAATATTTAATAAGTATAAAAGGAAAAGATTGTTGCATAAAAGAAGAAAGTATAGTACCATATAATAGCGGGTGAGTAACTCAACGGGAGAGTGCTTCCTCGACAAGGAAGAAGTTGTAGGTTCGAGTCCTATCTCGCCCACCAAATATAAAAAGTGTAATCATTATTTGTTTAAAATAATGATTACACTTTTTAATTATAATAATTCTTTCCTTAATTCCCCCCCAGATTTTGGAGAAAGATAGGCAAAGGGAATATCAAATACAGAAAAAGCACCTTTTTTACCTTCTAGAGAAATTCTATAAGCTCCTCGAGCAAAAGCGACTAATACAGAAGAGGTAAATTCAGGATTGTTTTCTAGGGATAGATTAAATTCTATCTTTTGGTTATGGTTGTCGTTAGTTTTGCCAGTATGAATTACAAATCCACCATGAGGCATTTTAGAATGTTCTTTTATAAATTCTTCCTCTGTAATAAAATGAACTGTAGTATGGTAATTTAGGAAATAATTTGGCATGGTTTTTATTTCCTTTTCAATCCTACCAATATCATTAAAATCATAGGGTACTACATAGCATAACCTTGTATGTTTATCCCTAGTTTTAAGCCTTGGATTATTGCCAGCTCTTACTTTTTCTATAGCTTCTTCTGATGGTATAGTATATTGGATAGCATATTTCACACCTTTTATTTTTCTTATGGCATCGGAATGACCTTGGCTAACTCCCTTACCCCAAAAAGTATAGCTTTTTCCATTTGGAAGTATGGACTGAGCTAGTAAACGATTAATGGAAAATAGACCTGGATCCCAACCTACAGAGATTAGACTTACCTTATGAGAGTTTTTAGCAACTCTATCTACTGTTTTAAAGTATTCTGGGATATTACTATGATTATCATAGCTATCTACAGTATTAAAATGGGCTGCAAGCATTGGACATTGTTTTGGCAGATCATTGGCTGACCCACCACATAGTATCATTACATCTATTTGATCTTTATAATCTAGTACCTTAGATATATGTATAACTTTTGAATCCGTTTCAATAAGAGAAGGATCCCTTCTAGTAAATATACCTTTGAGCACAAAATCTGGATTTTGCTTTAAGGCTAATTCTACTCCCCTACCTAAATTACCATATCCTACTATTCCTACTTGTATTTTATTTTTCATAGTATACACCTCTAATTTGTAATTTATTATAGATATTTTAGCATAATTTATTATATTTATCCAATAGATAAAGCAACACAATTAGAATTATGTTACATACATGTTTAATAATAGATATTTTAATGATATAATAATGTGCAAGAAGCAAAAAACTAAAAATTATATGCAAGGCTTGGTCTGCATAGATGAGAGTTCTTGAATGTAACGAAAAATCTGGTAATTGTGTCAGACATTATCACATTATGTTTTTTCATTTACATATATTAAAATTAGTTATATAATTTTAGTATATGCATATAAAAGATACACTTAATAAATTTGACAACGGAGGAAATTAAATGGAGGAATTGGTATTTGGTGTTATTGGTGGAACAGCTTTACTTATGTATGGGGTCGATATGATGGGGGATGGTCTGGAAAAAGCTTCAGGAGATACTATGAAGAAAATCCTTACAGTTTTAACAGGTAGGGTATGGAGTGCTTTTTTAGTAGGTATTCTAGTAACTGCAGTTGTTCAAAGTAGTACTGCAATTACAGTATTAACGGTTGGGTTCGTTAATTCTGGTCTTATGAGCCTTCCTCAGGCTATAGGAATAATCTATGGTGCTAATATTGGGACAACAATAACTGCTCAGCTTATGGCGTTTAGTTTTAAATTCAAATTAACAGACATAGCTCTTCCTGTATTGGGAATAGGTTTTGGAATAAGTCATATTTCAAAAAATAAAAAATTTAAAAATATTGGACAAGCATTAATGGGTTTTGGGATGATGTTTTTAGGGCTTAAGATATTAAATAGTGGGATCCCTTATATGCAGGAAAGCAAATCCTTAAGGTATTTTTTCACTCACTATGCATCGATTCCTATAATAGGTATATTATTAGGCGCATTTGCCACTGCCATGGTACACAGTAGTGCTGCTACCATTGGACTTGTAATGGTTCTAGGTCAAGCAGGGCTTTTGGATATACAGTCTGCAATTTGCATAATGTTAGGAGATAATATAGGAACCTGTCTTACAGCTCAACTTGCTAGTATGACAGGGAATATAAATGCCAGAAGAACAGCATGGGCTCATACCTTTTATAATTTATTTGGTGTTATATTAACAGGAATGGTGCTACCAATATTTATAAAGATAGTTACAGCTATAACATTGTATTTCCAACCTAGTGCTGATATATCTGCATATATTGCTAATTCTCATACTTTGTTTAATTCAATAAATGCATTAATATTTTTACCATCAACTAAATACTATGTTAAATTTCTTAATAAATTAATAAGACCTAAAGATGATACACATACAAAAAAAGTTTTTCTAGATAAATTGCTTCTGGATACACCTGTGGCAGCTTTACAAGCTTCTCGTTCTGAAATAATCAGAGGCGCTAAGATAGCAAAAGAAATGTTAATAAATGTAATGGACTTATTATATACAGATGATATTAAAAAGTTAACTCTAATTTCTGATAGCGAGGTTACTATAAATGAAATGCAGAGGGAGTTAACAAA
>JAAZMG010000230.1 GCA_012798935.1 Tissierellia bacterium
AGTATCAAAAAAAGCTTACTCCAGATAAGGTATATGATGATGCATATGGAGAAGCATATCAACATTATACAGCTATAAAGGAAGCTGGTTTTGATGCGGTGTTGATAGAGTGGAAGAAAGATCCTAAAGAAACCTATGGAACTTTAGTAAAAGAAAAGGTTGATCTAATTTTTAATGCTTCTAGCATGAAGGAAATTGCTTTTTTAGAAGCATTTAATATACCTTATGTAGGTTCTGGAATAGATTTAGTAGCAACGGATAAGAGGATGAGGAAAAATATTGTAGCTTACTATAATTTACCAACGCCTAAGTTTGTTGTAGCAAATAGCCCTAATAGTATTCCTGAAATAAATCTCAAGTATCCCCTATTTGTTAAACCTATAGATGGAAGGGGAAGTGCTGGTATAGATGAAGAAAACATAATATATAATTACGAACAATTGCCTAAGGTAGTAGGTAAAATTACAGATAAAATTGGGCAGCCGGCACTTATTGAAGAATTTATAAAAGGTAGGGAATTAACTGTTGGAATTATTGGTTATAACAGACCAGAGGTATTACCTTTATTAGAAATTGAATATAATTCTTCTTTAACCAATACCTATGAACATAAGATGTTTGATAATGAGATTATTAAGTGCCCTATGGAATTGCCTTTAGAAGTTGAAAGGAATATTAAAGAAGTGGCATTAAAGGCCTATAAAGTATTAAAAGTAAAAGATTACGGTAGGATAGATATGATTTTAAGTGAAGATAATATACCCTACTTTTTAGAAATAAATACTTTTGCAGGTCTTACAATGTCTAATGGAAAAGGGGAAAATCAGGTACATCATGGTTATATGGGCTATATGGCAAAGGAATTAGGTTATAGTAGAGATGAGTTTATTGGTAAAATAGTAGAAAGTGCTATAGATAGGTATCAACTACGTGATACTGAAAAAGCTTCACCTAGCGTATCTTAAACAATAACCATTCTTTGAATCAATTGTAATCTAATGACTTCTAACTCTTAGTTAAAAACTAGGGGTTAGAAGTTTTTTGTTACTTGAAATATAACTCTAGATGTAGTAATATAATATAAAGAAACGGGACTTTATACCTATGTTTTTATGATAAAAAGTGACAAGATAATATTATTTAAACGATTTTCCCAATAAACGACTTCCTTTATACAAAATTTCCTGGGGAATATTTTTATAAATTGGGAAATCTGCAAAGATATTGCGTTAATAGGCTAATATTTTTAGTAAATTGAAAGGAACTTTCGACATAATTTAATAGTATTAGGTTATGCAATTGGGATATAGTTAATTAAAATTAACAATAATAAATCAGGGGTGTGTTTTATGGTGAAACAAAACAAAAACCTAGAAAAATGTGGGGAACTGATGTTAGACTTCTTTAAGAACATAGATTCAGTAAAGGCTTTAGATATAATAATTGATATTTATGATGAAATTAGGTATTCAGAAATGGATAAAAAAACTGCAAAGCAAAAATATTTAAAAGTACTATATAATTTAAAAGAATCTGACAGCCTATATTCTTTATTAGAAGAAGGAGATGTAAAGGCATTAAACTTATTTTTGGGAGACTTTTTAAAGATAAGGAACCATGAGGGGAATTTTTCCATAGGAAATCAATATTTTGCAAATTTAACTTTAGATGATTTCTATAATATATTAATAGAAACTAAATATTTTAAAAAAAGAACAATCATAAATAAAAAACAGCTATCTATTTGAACAGATAGCTGTTTAAATTTTGTATAAAAGCATTCGCCTATAACTCATACTATGTTATACTTAGAAATAACAAAAGAACTGTGGAGTGATATTATGATTTTTGATATTCCAGATTATGTAGAGTTTATAATAGATAGCTTAGAAGAAAAGGGACATGAGGCATATATAGTTGGGGGTAGTGTTAGAGATATGCTTTTAGGTAAAAGGCCTAAAGATTATGATATTACAACAGATGCTTTTCCGGAGGAAATAGAATATATATTTTTTAACTTTAAAACTATAAATGTAGGAAAAGAATATGGTACTATTATCATCTCTCAGGAAGAGGGGGATGTAGAAGTTACTACCTTTAGACAAGATGGTAGATATATAGATGGGAGAAGACCTGAATGGGTATCTTTTTCTTCTAATATTATAGATGATTTAAGCCGTAGGGATTTTACTATAAATGCAATGGCTTATAACAAAAAAACAGGTATAATAGATTCTTATAATGGAAGAGGAGATTTGGGGAATAAAATTATAAGAACTGTAGGTAATCCCTATGAAAGGTTTAGTGAAGATTATTTAAGAATTTTGAGGGCTGTTAGGCTTTCTACACAACTTAATTTTAAAATAGAAGAAGAAACTTTTAATGCAGGAAAAAAGTATGGTTTAGGTATTTCAAGGGTAAGCATGGAAAGGATTACTAAGGAGCTTTTTAAAATCCTTTTATCCAAGACCCCTTCAAAAGGGATTCGATTGTTAGAAGAAATAGGTGTTTTAAATATAATAATACCAGAAATAGTTCCTACTATAGGATTTGAACAAAAAAATCCTCACCATCGATTAGATTTATATAATCATATTCTATGTGTTTTAGACAATACCCCTCCGATTATCCAAGTAAGGCTGGCAGCTTTATTCCATGATATTGGAAAACCAAAGACTTTGATTATAGATGAAGATGGGATAGGACATTTTTATAGCCACGATAAACTAGGAGCAGAGATGAGTAAGAAGGCATTAGAAAGGTTTAAATGCTCAAATGAATTAATTGGTAAAGTATATGTTCTTGTAAAAGAGCATATGAACCATCATGTGAATTTTAAAGAAAAAGGGTTAAAAAGACTGATTAGGCGAGTAGGTGAAGATGAAATACTTAATTTAATAGATCTTCAAAAAGCTGATATAAAATGCTCTAATAAAGATGCATCTATTGACCATATAATTGAAAGAGAAAGTAAAATTGAGTCTATTTTAAAAAAAGAGGAACCATATGAAGTAAATCAGATGAATATTAATGGTAAGGATTTAATTGATTTAGGATTTAAAGAAGGAGAATTAATAGGGGAGATATTAGAATATTTATTGGAAAAAGTAATGGAAGACTCGGAACTTAATGATAGAGAAATATTAAAATCGATGGCACTAAAGAAATTTCTACCAGAGTGTTAATTAAATATAATATATTATATTTGTAGGATAAAGTGTCTTATGCTATTATTGAATTATTAGAGTTTGATTTGGGAGGTTAAAAAATGGGAGAATTATTTGGTACCGATGGAATAAGAGGAATTGCAAATAAAGATTTAACTCCGGAACTAGCATTTAAAGTTGGGAGGGCGGGAGCATATATATTGTCTAAGGGCAATAAAGGTAAAATTATTGTAGGAAAGGATACCAGAAAATCGGGAGATATGCTAGAAGCTGCATTAACGGCAGGAATTTGTTCTATGGGAATAGATGTAATATCCTTAGGAGTGGTTCCTACACCGGCAGTAGCTTATTTAACTAGAAAATATGAGGGTTTAGCAGGAGTAGTTATATCTGCATCCCATAATCCAGTAGAATATAATGGAATAAAGTTTTTTAACGGAAATGGATATAAACTTAGCGATAATATAGAAGGAGAAATTGAAAATTTAATTTTAAACAACAAAGAAATACCAGTGAGACCTATAAAAAAAGATATAGGTCAAATCATTTATAAACATAGTGGATACTACGATTATATAGAATATTTAAAGACCACAATAAAAGGAAATTTTAAAAATATTAAAATAGCCGTTGACTGTGGAAATGGTGCTTTATATAAAATAGCGCCGGAGTTGCTTAGGGAAATAAAATGTGAAATAGTGGTTATTAATGATAAACCAGATGGAGGGAATATTAACCTTAAATGCGGTTCTACTAATCCTTCTATGATTCAGTCCTTAGTATTAGAAACTAATGCTGATATTGGATTATCTTTTGATGGAGATGGGGACAGGCTTATTGCTGTAGATGAGAAGGGTAATATAATTGATGGCGATCATATATTGGCTATTTGTGGTTCCTACCTATATAACCTGGGAAAACTTAAAAACAACGCAGTAGTAGGCACAGTAATGACTAATATGGGACTAGATAAATATCTAGAAAGTAAGGGAATAAATATTGTGAAAACAGCTGTTGGGGACAGATATGTAATAGAAGAGATGTTGACTAACGGATATGTTTTAGGCGGTGAACAATCAGGTCATATTATTTTTTTAGACTATAATACTACGGGAGACGGTTTGTTAACAGGATTACAATTAATACAAGTAATGAAGGAAACAGGGAAGAGGATGTCGCAATTAAATAAATTAATGACTAATTTTCCCCAGGTACTTGTAAATGCAAAGGTAAAAAATGAATTAAAAAATTCCTATTTGGAAAACGAAGAAATAAGAAATGAAATTGAAAAAATAGAAAAGATTTTCCATGGGGAGGGAAGGGTTGTTATACGACCTTCAGGAACGGAGCCCCTTGTAAGAGTTATGATTGAAGGTAAAGATAAGGGAAAAATTGAGACCATAGCTAAAAAATTAGCAGTATTTATTGAGGAAAGAATAGGGAAACAACAAAAATTGAGGTGATGAAAGTGAAATTTAAAATAGTAGCTGATAGTAGTTGTGATTTAAATGAGGAGTTAAAGAAAAAGCTAAATATAGGATTAGTACCATTGAAAATAGATGTGGAAGATTACACATTTATAGATGACGATTCATTAGAAGTGGATAAATTATTAAATGCTATGAAAAATAGCAAAGAACCAATAAAAACTTCTAGTCCTTCTCCAGGAGATTTTTTAAAGGAATATGGAAAGGGAGAAAATGTTTTTGTTGTAACTTTATCCTCAGCTTTAAGTAGTACCTATAGTAATGCGGTATTAGCTAAGAATATTGCCCTTGAAAATAGCAATAAATTTATTCATATATTCGATTCTTTAAGTGCATCTGTAGGAGAAACTTTAGTAAGCTTAAAAATATTTAATTTGATACAAGAAAATTTTTCTCCAAAAGATATAGTGGAAAAAGTAGAAGAATATATTAAAAATATGAAAACACTTTTTATATTAGAATCCTTGGAGAACCTGATGAAAGCAGGTAGGGTTAGCAAGGTAATGGGTCATATTGCTTCTGTATTATCTATTAAACCAATTATGGGTGATGATGGAGACGGTACTATTAGACTGGTTGAAAAAGTTAGAGGTGGTAAAAGAGCTTTTAAAAGGCTAGTAGAAATTATTGGTGAAGAAGGAGATGGCTTTGAAGATAAGATCTTAGGTATTGCTCATTGTAATGCCTTAAACAAAGCAGAAGAATTAAAAAGAAAAATAGAGGAAAAATATAATTTTAAACAAATAATTATAGTAGATACAGCTGGATTGAGCACAGCTTATGCTGATGATGGAGGAATAATTATTGCTTTTTAATTAGCATACTAGGCTTAAAAATGAAGATTTGGTATACTATATAAAATAGCCCTATCTTAATAGACATAAGCAGGCACAATATATGCCTGTTTTTGTTATTATTTGTGGTTGCAGATAAATTTTAGGCAGGTGATTTTATGAAAAAGAAGGTAGTCCTTGGCATGAGTGGAGGAGTAGATAGTTCTGCAGCAGCTTATATTTTACAAAAAAAAGGCTATGAAGTAATAGGTATAACTATGACTATGATTCCTCATGGAGAAAGATTTAATGGAGAAAATGATGCTAAAAAGGTGTCAAAAGACCTAGGTATACCACATTATTTAATAAATTTTAGAGAAGTATTTGAAAGAAAAGTAATTAATTATTTTGTAGATGAATATCTTATAGGAAGAACTCCTAACCCTTGTGTAGCATGTAATAAGTTTATTAAATTTGATGAATTTTTGAGGGAAGCTTGTAAGCTAGGAGCAGATTATATAGCTACAGGTCATTATGCCAAAATTGAATATGACACTATATCGGATAGATATTTAATGAAAAGACCTGTAGATATAAAAAAGGATCAAACTTATTTTTTGTACAATATGACTCAATATCAATTAGAGCATACTTTAATGCCCTTAGGAGAATATACTAAGGGGGAAGTAAGGGAAATTGCAGAAAGGATTGGATTAAACATATATAATAAGCCTGACAGTGAAGAAATTTGCTTTATACCAGATGATGATCATGGAAGATTTATTAAAGATAGAGTACCTGACAAGGTTAACCCAGGTAAGTTTATAGATAAAGATGGCAATATACTAGGTGAACATAAGGGAATAGCTTATTATACTATAGGTCAAAGAAGAGGATTAGGTATAGCTTTAGGGAAAAGAGTATTTGTCCAAAAAATAATTCCTGAAAAGAATCTAATTGTATTGGGAGATGAAAAAGAGATATTTAAGAATAGGCTATTTGCAGATGAATTAAATATTATATCTTATGAAAAATTGCCTAGTAGATTAGAAGTTACGGCTAAAGTAAGATATTCTATGAAGGAATCTAAAGCCCTTATTATGCCTAATGGAAATGGAGTAATGGTTGAATTTGAAGAGCCCCAAAGAGCTATAACAAAAGGTCAGTCAATAGTCTTTTATGATGGAGAAATGGTAATTGGCGGAGGAATAATAAAAGATGTATATTAAAAAAGCAAACCCTCTATATAGAGAGTTTGCTTTTTTCTTGGTGGATAAATAGTTTTTTTAACTTTACATGGGATTCATATTCAAAATCTGATATAATGCCTGCTTCTTTTGATTTTTTTAATATTACCAGAAAGTCCAAGCATAATTCATACAAATCATATTGAACCCTATCCACAACACCACCCCATATGCTTTATACTTATTTAATTAAATATTTTTTTAAAAAACCCTTTAAAAAAGAACAATTATTACAAAAACTTAATAATTTTTATTAGGTTCATTGGGATTAAATTATCACAAGATGATAAAAAAATATAAAAAACCAATTGACAGAACAAAATATAATGCTATAATAAATGAAGTAAGAATTTTTTATAAGCGGGAGTGGCGGAATTGGCAGACGCGCTAGACTTAGGATCTAGTGTCTTTGACGTGGGGGTTCAAATCCTCTCTCCCGCACCAATATTTAACCAGTGGTTAGACCATTGGTTTTTTAATATGTAGAATAATTAAAGATATAAAAATTGGATAATATTATTTTTTATGATATAATTTTATGGTATAATAGATTAGTTTATGATGAAATAAATAATAGTCAAGGAGGAAATTCACAATGAACTCTGTTTTGGAGAAAAAAGAAAATAACAAAGCCGTTTTTAGCATTGAAATTAGTGAAGATAAATTTGAAAAAGCAATTCAAAAAGCATATTTTAAAAACAGAAATAGATTTAGTGTACCAGGTTTCCGTAAAGGAAAGGTACCAAGAAAGATAATAGAAATGAACTATGGAGAGGGTATATTTTATGAAGAAGCATTGAATACCCTTTTACCAGAAGCTTATGATAAAGCGGTAGAGGATTTAGAACTTGAACCAGTAGATACTCCAGAAGTAGACATTGAACAATTAGAAAAAGGTAAGCCTATAATTATAAAAATAGAAGTAACCATAAAACCAGAGGTTAAGTTAGGAGATTACAAGAGTATAGAAATTGAAAAAATAGAGTATAATGTTACAGATGAAGATGTGGATAAGGAATTAAAAGCTATTCAAGAAATGAATGGTAGAATTATTGATGCTGGCCATAGAGAAACTAAAGAAAAAGACATATTGACTATTGACTATGAAGGCTATGTAGATGGGGAACAATTTGAAGGTGGGACAGCAGAAGACCAAAAAATAGAAATAGGCACAGGGAAATTTATTCCAGGATTTGAAGAACAACTTGTGGGTAAGAAAAAAGGCGACAAGGTAGATGTAAAGGTAGTTTTCCCTGAAGATTATTTTGAAGAAAGCTTAAAAGGAAAAGAAGCTTTGTTTAAAGTAACTATAAAAGAAATAAAAGAAAAAGAATTACCAATTTTGGATGATGAATTTGCAAAAGATGTTAGTGAATTTGATACATTAGAAGAATATAAAGAAAGTATTCGAGAGAAGCTTAAAAAAGAGGCAAAGGATAGAGAACAAATTGAAATAGAAAATAAGGTAATTGAAAAAGTAATTGAATTGTCAGAGATGAATATACCAGAAGTAATGATAGATAATCAAGTGCAAAATGAAGTTGGTCAATTTGAGTATAGATTAAGAATGCAAGGATTAGATATAAAACAATATTTAGAGCTAACAAATACAACAATAGAGGATTTTAAAGAACAGATTAGACCATTGGCAGATAAAAAGGTAAGAGCAGATCTCGTTTTAGAAGAAATAGGTAAGGTTGAAGAGTTAGAAATTACGGATAAAGATATAGATGGTGAACTGGAAAGATTGGCTATAGAATATAATCAAGAGGACATAGAGAAATTCAAAGAGGATATGAAAAAGGGAGATTTAGGATACCTTAAGTCGGGTATAATGAGAGATAAGACCATAGAATTATTAGTTAAAAATAGCAAGTTTATTTAAACTTTAGGAGGGGTATGAAATGGCATTAATTCCTGTTGTTGTGGAACAAACCAACAGAGGGGAAAGATCCTATGATATTTATTCTAGGCTTCTAAAAGAAAGGATTATATTCCTTGGCGGAGAAATTAGCGATGTAACCGCAGACTTAATGGTAGCTCAGTTATTATTTTTAGAAGCTGAAGATCCAGATAAAGATATACAACTTTATATAAACAGTCCTGGAGGCTCAGTTAGCGCAGGATTTGCAATATATGATACTATGCAATATATTAAATGTGATGTGTCAACTATATGTATAGGTAGAGCAGCAAGTATGGGTGCTTTTTTATTAGCAGCTGGAGCAAAAGGCAAAAGATTTTCGCTTCCCCATTCAGACATCATGATTCATCAACCTTTAGGAGGAATGCAGGGTCAGGCAGAGGATATTAGAATTCATGCGGATAAAATTATTCAAACAAGAGAGTTGATTAATAAGATATTAAGTGAAAGAACTGGGCAAACCTTAAAAAAGATAGCTAAAGATACAGATAGAGATTTCTTTATGACTGCTACAGAAGCTAAAAAATATGGTATAATAGATGAGGTAATAGAATCAGTAAAACAACATTAAGTGAGGTGTTATGATGGCAAAATATGATGACAAACAGCTTCGTTGTTCTTTCTGTGGGAAACCCCAAGACCAGGTCAGAAGACTTATAGCTGGACCAAATGTGTTTATATGCGATGAGTGTATAGAACTGTGTCAAGAGATAATTGACGAAGAGTTTGTAGAAAGTTTCGATTATGATCTTAGAGAATTGCCAAAACCATCGAATATAAAAGAAACTTTAGATGAATATGTGATAAAACAAGAAAGGGCAAAAAGAGCCTTAGCTGTTGCAGTATATAATCACTATAAAAGAATAAACAGGAAACCACTAAAAACTAGTGATGTGGAGTTGCAAAAAAGTAATATAGTTATGATTGGGCCTACTGGCTCAGGGAAAACTTTACTAGCTCAAACATTGGCTAAAATACTAAATGTACCTTTCGCAATAGCAGATGCTACTTCTTTGACAGAGGCAGGTTATGTTGGTGAAGATGTTGAGAATATAATTCTAAAGCTAATTCAAGCTGCAGACTATGATATTGAAAGAGCAGAACAGGGAATTGTCTATATTGATGAAATCGATAAAATAGCCCGTAAAACTGAAAATCCATCAATAACAAGGGATGTAAGTGGAGAAGGAGTTCAACAAGCCTTATTAAAAGTTCTTGAAGGCACCGTGGCCAATGTTCCTCCTCAAGGTGGAAGAAAGCATCCGCACCAAGAATTTATTCAAGTAGATACAACCAATATACTGTTCATAGTTGGAGGAGCTTTTGATGGTATAGATAAAATAATCCAAAACAGAGTAGATACCAAGTCTATGGGATTTGGTGCTGATATAAAAAGCAAAAAAAATATTGAAATTGGAGAATTGTTAAAAGAAGTACGACCAGAAGATTTATTAAAATATGGATTGATACCAGAATTTGTAGGTAGATTACCAGTAATTGTAACGTTAGAAGAATTAGATGAAGAGTCCCTTGTAAAAATATTAACGGAACCTAAAAATGCTCTCGTAAAACAATATAGAGAATTGTTCCAAATGGATGGAGTAGAACTAGAATTTGATAGTGAGGCCTTAAAGGCTATAGCCAAAAAAGCTATGGAGAGAAAAACAGGGGCAAGAGGGTTGCGTAGTATAATTGAGGAAACCTTACTGGATATAATGTATGAAATTCCTTCAAGGGAAGAAATTGAAAAATGTTTAATTACAAAGGAAACTATTCTAAACAACGGAGAACCAACATTAGTATTATCTGAGGCAAAAGCAAAAAATAGAGCTAAAAAAAATGACAAAAAAGAATCAGCATCATAAAACAAGGGGCTCACAGTTTGGTGAGTCCTTTTCTTTATAATGTCTAGGAAAATATAAATTTTCTTATAATAGACTTTTCGTAAAGGATATACAGACAAAGGTTTGGATATTATAAATTGCTTTAATAGAAACCTTTGTTTCTGAAATATTAGAATGGGAAACCAAATTGCTCTTAACTTTATATAGTAATTATATGGAGATGAAAGGAGTGAGATTATGTACAAAGATCCATATGTTGTAGAAAATAAGATATTGCCTTTAATACCATTAAGAGGTATGTCTGTCTTCCCTCACATGGTTATCCACTTTGACGTAGGAAGAGAAAAGTCAATTAATGCCTTGGAAAAGGCTATGGTAGAAGATTCATCAATCCTTTTATGTACCCAAAAGGATGCCAAAGTAGAAGAGCCGACTTTGGAAGATTTTTATCATATTGGAACTGTTGCAAGTATAAAACAAATGTTAAAATTACCTGGTGGAAGTATAAGGGTATTAGTTGAGGGAGTCAGTCGGGGAAGGGTTGCTGAAATAATTAAAGATGAAGGTTATTTTGAAGCTAAAGTAGAAGAGCTTAGTTATGAATCTGATAAAATAGTTGTAGATAAAGAAACTGAAGCAGCTATGAGATTGGTAATTAATGATTTTGAAGAATATTTGGCATTAAGTAATAGATTGTCACCAGATATATTGGTAACCATTACAGATATTGAAGATCCAGGTAGATTAGCTGATGTTATTGCTTCTTATATTCATTTTAAAATAGAAGATCATCAAAGGATTTTAGAAACCTTTGATTTTTATGAAAGATTAGAAGTTCTTCACAGGATTTTACAAGAAGAAATAGAACTATTAAAGATTGAGGAAAAGATTAATAGAAGAGTGAAAAAACAAATAACCCAGGTGCAAAAAGAATATTATTTAAAAGAACAGATGAGAGCTATACAAAAAGAACTGGGAGAAGAAAATGAATTAACCCAGGAAATTGAAGAATATAAAATAAAAATAAATAAAATAAAGATGCCAAAGGAAGTTAAAGAAAAAGCATTAAAAGAGGCGGAGAGGCTAAATAAAATGTCCCCCCATTCAGCAGAAACTGCAATTATAAGAACATACCTCGATTGGATAGTGGAACTTCCCTGGAATAAGGAAACAAAGGATAAGGTTAATATTAAGAAAGCAAGAAATATTTTAAATGAAGATCATTATGGACTTACAGATGTAAAAGAAAGGATATTAGAATTTATTGCTATAAGAAAGTTAGCTAGGAATATGAAAGGTCCTATATTATGCCTAGTAGGTCCACCAGGAGTGGGAAAGACATCCATTGCAAAATCTGTAGCAAGAGCATTGGATAGAAATTTTGTTCGTATGTCCTTAGGAGGAATGCGGGACGAGGCCGAAATTAGAGGTCATAGAAAGACTTATGTAGGAGCTATGCCAGGGAGGGTTATTAGTTTGATTAAGAAATCTGGTTCTAAAAACCCTGTTTTTCTATTTGATGAGATCGATAAATTGAGTAGCGATTTTAGAGGAGACCCAGCCAGTGCCTTATTAGAGGTGCTAGACCCAGAGCAAAATAATACATTTACAGATCATTTTCTGGAAGTTCCTTTTGATTTATCAAAAGTATTGTTTATTACCACAGCAAACACTTTAAATTCTATACCTGCGCCACTTTTAGATAGAATGGAAGTTATTAGGATAAGTGGATACACTGAAGAAGAGAAATTAAAAATTGCTACTAATCATCTTTTACCAAAGCAACTTAAAGAACATGGTTTAAAAGAGGAAAATTTAAAGTTATCTGAGAACGCAATAAGGAGTGTAATAAGAAATTATACTAGAGAAGCAGGAGTAAGAAATCTAGAAAGAAATATTGCAAACATATGTAGAAAAACTGCTAAAAGAATAGTGGAGTCTAATGTGAAAACCGTTAGAGTAAATAAGGGAAACCTTAATAAATATTTAGGTGTTAAAAGGTATCATTTTGATATAGTAGAAAAGGAGGAGCAAGTAGGTGTAGCTACTGGGCTGGCTTGGACAGCTTTTGGTGGAGAAACATTATCTGTAGAAGTCAATTGTATGAAGGGAACAGGAAAGCTTCAACTGACAGGGCAATTAGGGGATGTAATGAAAGAATCAGCTATGGCAAGTATTAGTTATATTAGATCCAATGCCGAGCTATTAGGAGTGGATAGTAACTTTTATAAGGAGATGGATATTCATATCCATGTACCAGAAGGAGCTATTCCAAAGGATGGCCCTTCCGCAGGAATAACCATGGCTACTGCTGCAATATCTACATTGACCAATAGACCAGTTGCTAAGGATGTAGCCATGACAGGAGAGATTACCTTAAGAGGAAGAATCTTACCTGTAGGAGGTATAAAAGAAAAAGTATTAGCTGCTAATAGAATTGGTATAAAAAAGGTTTTGATACCCTTTGCAAATAAGAAGGATTTAGAAGAAATACCAGAAAAAATTAGGAGAAAGATGGACTTTAAACTGGTAAAAAAAATGGAAGATGTTCTTGAACATGCTTTATTAGAAGAGGAAGATAATTATGAAGATAATTAAAGCTGAATTGGACAGAATTGCAGTTAACAGAAAACAATATCCTGACCAGAGTTTACCCGAAATAGCCTTTGCAGGTAGGTCCAATGTAGGTAAATCTTCCTTCATAAATTCCATGGTAAATAGGACTAATTTAGCTAGAACTAGTGGTAAACCAGGAAAGACTAGAACTATAAACTTTTATAATATAAACGGGGAATTTAGATTTGTAGATTTGCCAGGCTACGGATATGCTCAAGTTTCTAAGGATGAAAAGGAAAAATGGGGTATTATTATTGAGGAGTATTTGAATACTAGAGAGAATTTAGCAGAGATTATACTAATAGTAGATATAAGACATGAGCCTACAGAGCAAGATTTAATAATGTACAATTGGATTAAAACCTATGGTTTTACAGGTATAGTTATAGCAACAAAAGCAGATAAGATATCAAAAGGTAAATATCAAGCTAGTATAAAGAATATAAAAAACAAACTTAAAATAGAAGATACTGATTTAATAATACCATATTCCTCGTCTAAAAGCATTAATCAAGATAAAGTGTGGAATATTTTTCAAAAGGTATTAACAAATAAAAAGGAGCAGCAATTTTAATAGATTGCTGCCCTTAAAATTATTCCTTTACAAACATATCTTGGGTTGCACCACAAACTGGGCATACCCAATCTTCTGGTAGTTTGTCAAAAGGTGTTCCTGGTTCCACACCATTATCTGGGTCTCCATCAGCTGGGTCATAAACATAGCCACAAGGTTCGCAAACATATCTGTCCATAATTAACTCTCCTTTCATTTATGTAATCATTGAAAATATTACCCATTTAGAAAAGGTTTTAAACTTTTTTTCAAAATATACATATTAATATACAATAGGTTTGTACAATAGATTAAAGGGGTCAATAGTGGGTAAAATAATTATAGTTTATAATATATAATATTAAATTGGATGGAAGTGATTTAAATGTCTTTTAGATATGAAGGTTCGGTATGTAGCGATTTAGATGATATTAAAACTTTCATACAAGGAGTATTAAATAAATTAAAGAATATTCTAGAAGATGAAGATTTAATGTTTGATTTAAGGCTAATATTAAATGAATTGGTTATAAATAGCGTTATCCATGGAAACCGATGTAATAAAAGAAAATGTGTAAGTGTATATTTAGAAGTGAAAAATAATACCATTAAGATTGAAGTTAGTGATGAAGGACAAGGCATTGATTTTGATTTTACTTCATACAATCCTCAGGAATTGAAATGCTGTGGAAGAGGGCTTGTTATTGTTAATGGTTTGTCAGATGAAGTATATATCGATAAAAATAGAGTAGTTGCGATTAAACATATTGATTAATACAGTCAATATATCTAATTTATCTTATGGACCTTATGCTCTAATAGATTTAGAAGAAATAGAAGACAAAGAATATATAGGACCTAAATGTGAAATTAAACTAGAAGATAGAACTGATATGATATATAATTGCTTATTTAATTAATAAATTATGTGGCAGGGAATTTATGCTCCCTGCCATCAAACTTTACACTATCATTTTTATTTAATGTATGTTAAAATTAACTTTGTTAATCAAACAATTAATTATTATAATAGGAAGTGATTACTTTTTATGAAAGTTACAAGAGATGATGTTAGAAATATTGCTATTGTTGCTCACGTAGACCATGGAAAAACTACACTAGTGGATAGTATGTTAAAACAAAGTGGAATATTTAGAGCAAATCAGGTAGTCAAAGATAGGGTTATGGATTCTAATGATATAGAAAGGGAACGAGGTATTACAATTTTATCTAAGAATACAGCCATATACTATAAAGACAAAAAGATAAATATAATTGATACCCCAGGACATGCTGATTTTGGTGGAGAAGTGGAAAGGGTTCTTAAAATGGTAAGTGGGGTTGTATTATTAGTAGATGCTTTTGAAGGGCCTATGCCTCAAACTAAATTTGTTTTAAAGAAAGCTTTTGAACTAGATTTACCAGCAATAGTATGTATAAACAAAATAGATAGACCAGAAGCTAGACCGAATCAGGTTATAGATGAAGTATTGGATTTATTTATTGAACTAGGAGCAGGGGAAGAATATTTAGATTCCCCTTTTGTTTTTGCATCAGCTAGAGAAGGAATAGCTACTGCAGATTTAAATGTAAAGAAAAATAATATGGAAGATTTATTTGAAACAATAGTTAATTATATTCCTGCACCGGAAGGTGATATAGACGGACCATTACAAGTATTAATTTCTACAATAGATTATAATGAATATGTAGGCAGAATAGGTATTGGTAAAATAGAAAGAGGTAAAATAGAAACAAATCAAGAAGCAATAATTGTTAATGAAGATAGAAAAGATGATATTAAAAAAGTAAAAATTACAAACATATATGAGTTTGAAGGATTAAATCGGGTAGAAGTAGAAGAATCAAAGGTAGGAAGTATAATTGCAGTAACAGGAGTGGAAGGAATTCACATAGGGGATACTATCTGCCATGTAGAACATCCAGAGCCGCTACCTTTTGTGAAAATATCCGAGCCTACTATTGCTATGACTTTTTCTGTAAATAACAGCCCTTTTGCTGGAAAAGAGGGCAAATATGTAACTTCAAGGCAAATAAGGAATAGGTTATTCAAGGAATTACAAACAGACGTAAGTTTACGGGTAGAAGAAACTGATTCTACAGATGCTTTTAAAGTATCTGGTAGAGGAGAATTACATCTATCTGTTCTTATAGAAAATATGAGAAGAGAAGATTTTGAATTCCAAGTTTCAAAACCTGAAGTTTTGTTTAAATATGAAGAAGGTAAAAAGCTAGAACCTATGGAAATAGTAACAATTGATGTACTGGAAGCATATATTGGAGCAGTAATAGAGAAATTAGGTCAAAGGAAAGGTGAACTAGTTAGCATGACTGAAGCTAATGGTGGATATGCAAGGCTTATATTTTCTATTCCTGCTAGAGGATTAATTGGATATAGAGGAGAGTTTATGACTGATACTAAGGGTAATGGCATCCTTAATTCGGTATTCGATGGTTATGCACCCTATAAAGGGGAAATACCAACAAGAATGGTGGGTTCCTTAATTTCTTTTGAAACAGGGGAGGCCACATCCTATGGACTATATTCAGCTCAAGATAGAGGAATATTATTTATTGATCCAGGAACTAATGTCTACGAGGGAATGGTTGTAGGGTCAAATCCTAAAGGGTTGGATATAGAGGTAAATATATGTAAAAAGAAGCATCAGTCTAATGTTAGGGCTTCAGGCTCTGATGAAGCATTAAGATTATCCCCTCCAAAACTAATGTCCTTAGAGGAAGCTTTAGAGTTTATAGAAGAGGATGAGCTAATTGAAATTACTCCTACTACTTTTAGGATAAGGAAGAAAATATTAGAGACGAATAAAAGATATAAATCAAAGAAAGGCCATTAATTTACTAGTTTGACAATAATAACAAAGGTGATTTTATGGATTATATAGTAAGTGGATATATGTGGTTTTTAAAGAATATATTGTGGTTAAATATTTTATTTGCCGTACTGTTAGTATTTTTTGAAAGAAGAAACCCTACAACTACTTGGCTATGGCTTATGGTATTAACATTTTTGCCTGGAATTGGGTTCTTACTGTATCTATTTATAGGTCAAGATATGAGCAAGAAAAAGATGTTTAAATTAAAAGAAGAAGAAGATAGGGGAGTTAGAGATAAGGTATTAGAACAAGGACAAAAGATAAAAGAAGAAGAATATTATTATTCAAATCCTAAATTTTTAGAATATGAAGATATAATAAAGATGCATATTTTAACGAGTGAAGCTTATTTTTCACAGGATAATGAAGTAGAACTTTATTTTTCTGGAGAGGAAAAGTTTGCTGCTCTTTTAGAGAGCATTTCTAAGGCAAAAAAGTATATTTATTTAGAGTATTATATTGTAAAAAGTGATAACATAGGCATGAAAATAATAAATAAATTGACGGAAAAGGCTAAAGAAGGAGTAGAGGTTAAGGTATTATATGATGGTATGGGTGGTAGGAAGTTAAAAAGGAATAGTTTTGATGAATTTAAAAAAGCAGGTGGAGAAGTTGCTGTTTTTTTTCCACCTTTTGTACCTTTTTTTACTTTAAGGATTAACTTTAGAAATCATAGGAAGATATGTATAATCGATGGGGAAGAAGCTTTTGTTGGAGGATTTAATATAGGGGATGAGTATTTAGGTTTGTCAAAAAAGTTTGGTTACTGGCGAGATACTCATATGAAGATAAGAGGTACTGCAGTAGCAGGTCTTCAATGGAGGTTTTTTAAAGATTGGAGATTTGCAGCTAATAAGGATAGCGCTCATTGTAAGGTAGTTCTACCTAGGGTAAAGACCAAAGGAAATGCTGGGATACAAATAGTTAGCAGTGGGCCGGATTCTAAATGGCCTAGTATTAAAGATGGATATTTTAAAATGATAACCAATGCACGGGAAAAAATATATATTCAGACACCTTATTTTATTCCAGATGATAGTATTTTTGAAGCTATAAAATTAGCAGGCCTTTCAGGCTTAGATGTAAAGGTTATGATACCTTGCAAACCAGATCATCCTTTTGTATATTGGGCAGGCCTTTCTTATATAGGAGAATTATTAGAAGCAGGGGTTAAATTTTATACTTATCAAAATGGTTTTTTACATAGCAAAGCATTTATAATGGATGATTTTATTACTTCTATAGGGAGTGCTAACTTAGATATTAGAAGTTTTAAACTTAATTTTGAGGTAAATGGTTTTATATATGATGAAGAAGTAAATAAAAGGATGATAGAACAATTTCATATAGATTTAAAATATTGTGATGAGATAACTATGGAAGAATATAGAAAGAGATCAAATTTAGTGAAATTAAAAGAATCGGTTTCAAGATTATTATCTCCAATACTATGATAGGATAAAAAATCACTTCAAAGACATACTATCTTAGAGGTGATAATTTTGAAGAGGAGAATACTTTTAATTATAATGATAACATTAATTTTATCTACAGCTTGTATGAACAAATCAAGCAAAAAATCTATGAAAGTGGAACAAAAGGAAAAGTCCCCCAAGCCTCTTACTTCCGTTGGGGAAGAGATAGATGGAATACTTGGTTCTATGAATGATATAGAGGAAATTTTGGAATTAAGTGAATCAGAACTTAAGGCTGAAAAAGGTGGAGTAGAGAATAAAAAAGGTGAAACTAAAGATAAGGGGAATGAAAAAGATAATGATAAAAACAAAGAGACTAACCCCCTAGCTAAGGATGAAGAGCTTACAAACAAATGGAAGGAAATTGACAATAAGATAGAAAAGATTCATGAGGATTGGAATAATTATGAAGTGGAAAGCATGAAAAAAGGAGCAAGTGTTGAAAAAGGAAAGAATTTTAAAAAGAATTTAAATTTATTTACTATAGCAGTTGAAAATAGGAATATACCTGATATTATGGATACAGGGAGTAAGGCTATAGGTTCTTTGGCATTTTTCTTTGATTTATATAAGGATGAAATTAAGGGAGATTTATCTAGAATAAAATATGCTGCATATCAAGCCTATTTAAATGCTAAAAATAGAAATGTGCCAAATGCAAATAAATTATTAGGATCTACAGAAGAATATATAACTAGACTTAGACAGAAGTTAGATAAAGATAAAGCAAAAATAAAAACCTTAGATAAATTGTCATTAGCAATAGCAGATATGAAACAATCCTTAAATGAAAATAGTGTAAAATTATGGGGACTAAAAAGGGATATAATAATTAAAAATATAAAGGAGTTAGAAAAATAAACTAAGAAACTTAAGGAAAGGGGGAATATTGATGAGACCAGAGGCAATAAAAAAGTTTTATATGATAAATGGACAATTGGAATCAACAACAAATATAAAAATATTTGAAAAAATAGAAAAGTCACCTATATACGAAGTAATCAGAGTAATAGATGGGGTACCATTATTTTTAGAGGAACATTTAGAAAGAATGAGGAAATCAGCCTATATTATTAATTGTCAAATTGAAAGAGAAGATAGAGAAATAAAAGAAGATATTAAAAAATTAATTATACAAAATAAAGTTGAAAACTTAAATATTAAATTATTATGTGTAGATATTGAGGGAATGGGACAGGCATTTTTAACCTATTTTATTGAAAGTTTTTATCCTCCAGTAGAATATTATAAAGAAGGCATACATACTATATTATTCCACTATGAAAGAGAAAACCCTAATGCAAAGGTTCAGATGGTATCTTTCAGAGAAGAAGTGGCTAGACAATTAAAAGAAAAAGAGGCTTTTGAAGCTTTGCTGGTAAATAAAGATGGATATATTCCTGAGGGTAGTAGATCTAATATGTTCTTTGTAAAAGATGGAAGAATATACACAGCACCTAAAGGGGATGTACTACTAGGGATAACAAGGAAATATATATTTGATGTATGTGAAAAGTTAAATGTAAAAGTTATAGAGGAAAATATACATGTGGAAGATTTAAATAAAGTTGATGGAGCTTTTATGTCAGGCACTTCAGTAAATGTATTACCTATAGCAACTATAGACCATATAAAACTTGATTCAGTGAATAATAAAATTATTAAAGAAATAAACAACGCCTATGTAAACAAAATGAAAGAATATATTAATATAAGAAAACCTTGTAACTAAAAAGTTGCAAGGTTTTCTTATATTAATCATCGACATATGGAGAATATTAGTGTACTATATGATTAACACACTAGGACAGCAAGTCAATGGAGGTGAAAATATGGATTTTAACGATAATCTTCCCATATATATTCAGATAATGAATTTAATAAAGGGTAAGATAGTGTCGGGAGAAATCGGTAAAGGTGATAAATTGCCATCAGTAAGGGAGTTTTCAAAAAAGTTAAAGGTAAATCCAAATACAGTTCAAAGAACATATCAGGAGCTAGAAAGGGAAGGCCTTGTATTTACACAGAGAGGGATGGGTACATTTGTTACAGAGGATAAAGAAGTTATTAAAAAGTTTAAAAAAGGCATGGCTACAAATATAGTTAATAATTTTTTAATAGAAATGAAAAAATTAGGGTTTACTCCTAGTGAAATAATGGACATTATATCAGAATGGATAGAGAAGGAGGAGCGGGAATGAAGAATATTGTCGAAATAAAGAATTTGACTAAAAACTATTTTAATAAAAGAGCATTAGACAGTTTAAATTTAAATATCCAAGAAGGGAAGGTAGTAGGCATATTAGGTCCTAATGGCAGTGGTAAGACTACATTAATAAAGATATTGACTGGTCTGTTAAGACAATCTAAAGGGGAAGTCTTCATAGATGGACATAATATAGGAGTGCATACTAAATCTGTAGTGTCCTATTTACCAGATAGAAATTTTCTATATAATTGGATGAATATAGAAGATGCCTGTGATTTTTATAAAGATTTTTATTCAGACTTTGATGAAAAGAAATTTGAAGAGCTATTAGATTTTATGAAATTAGAAAAAAATATGAAGGTAACTTCACTTTCAAAGGGAATGCATGAAAAGTTAAATTTATCATTAGTATTATCAAGAAATGCAAAGCTATATATATTAGATGAACCTATAGCAGGAGTAGATCCTGTGGCTAGAGATCAGATTTTAGATGCCATAATAAATAATTATAATGAAAAAAGCTCTATGATTATAACTACTCATTTGGTAAGGGATATGGAAAATATATTTGATGATGTAGTATTTCTGAAAGATGGAGAAATAATATTACAAGGAAATGCGGAAAGCTTACGAGAACAAAAGGGCAAACAAATAGATGATTTATATAAAGAAATTTTTAGTGTATAGGAGGGATAAATGATGGGTAGATATATAAAATATGAAATAAAAGGATCTTATAAGTTTATATTAGGAGTGCTGGCATTAGTTTTAATACTTATTACAGGAATTTTTGCTTATTCAATCAATGTAGACGAAGGCTCAGTATTAGGAGGAATGTTTGTAGGACTATCAACTTTAGTCATATTTGGTACATTATTGACTACCTTTTTATATATAGTAGGGTCTTTTAGAAAAGAATTATATGAGGATAGAGGATATTTAACATTTACATTGCCTTTGACTGGAAATAAAATATTAGGAGCTAAGCTTATAGTAGCTATAATATGGTTTATTCTACTAGGGATTGTTATAGCAGGATATAATATTTTGATGGTAATGATTTTTACTCCGATAAAATTAAATATTTCAGAATTCTTTTCTATGATAAGGGGGATGAACATACCATATAGAGAAATTATTGCTTTTGCCATAGCTGTTATTATTAGTGGAGTTTCTACTTTAATACTGATATATTTCTCTATGGCTTTAGGTAGGGTCACTTTAAGAAACAAAAAGATTGGTGGATTTTGGTTTGTAATATTCTTAGTATTAAGTGGATTAATAAGTTATGTTCAGATAAAAATCATCCAATTATTGCCATATTATATAGATTTAAATACATTTAAGATTATATCTTACGATATGTTTAACAAAGGGTTTGCTAGTTTCAGTGTTATACAATTTAATGATGCTGCATTATTAACTAGTAACGGAGATACTACTATACTAAATATTGGTGGATTTTTATATAATATACTAATAGTAGTTATAACTTTCTTAGGTACTGGACATTTAATTGAAAATAAAATTGATTTATAAGAACAGGGATTAAATTCAAATAAAATTTCTATTTTATTAAATCATGATATAATTAATAGGGAATAGATAGTTTAGTATAACTATTTATTCCCTATATTTTTAGCATATTAAAAATAGAGGTGATTATATGGATGTTTTTGAAACATTTTATAAGAATAGAAACAAAGAAAATGCGAAACCAATGGCTAAATACATGAGAAATTCATTTCCATTTCTAGGACTTAAAAAACCTGAAAGAACAGCTTTATCAAAACAGTTTCTAAAAGAAAGAAAAAAGGATACTAAAGTTGACTGGGATTTTATATTTAAATGTTATGATATGCCTGAAAGAGAGTTTCAGTATTTGGCAATAGA
>JAAZMG010000028.1 GCA_012798935.1 Tissierellia bacterium
AATACGCAGGTTCCAATTACATAGGTAAAGCTTACTGCTTCATCGGTTTCACATGGTACATTTGCAAGCCTTGAATCAAATTTAGGAGCTTTTCCTTCTTCCATATCTGCTAATCCATTTTGATATAGAATTGAATTTGTAAAGCTTACTCCTAATTGTTGATTTTGATACATAGCATTTACATCATTGGATGAAACTGACTCTGCACCTGGATTGGATAAGCCTTTGTCATAAACTCCTTTTAGCCATTTTGCAGCTTTTATACCATTTTCATCATCTAGTATTATATTTCCTTCATCGTCAAAGAATTCATTCCCAAACATTCTTAAATAAGCAAGATTCCAAGTATCCCCTTGATTATTTAGAGCAAATAATCCCATTGGATATGCATTTGGATATTTGTCCTTTGGAGTATTTGTCTTTAGAGTGTTTAAAATCTTTTCAAAGTCCTCTACTGACCAAGTTACTATCTCTGTTTCTTCTCCAATATACTCTTCTAATCCTGCATCCCTAAACATATCTGCATTGTAAACTAAAGTTCCTGGATTATTGGAAAATGGATAGAAATATATATCGTCGCCAAATGTTACACTATCCCAATAATTATCGACTATATCCTTTTTAGCATCTTCATCTACTATATCGTTTAGTGGAACTAAAGCACCTCTGTGAGCGTAATCCCCCATGGCAAATATACTTTCAAAGAAAACATCGGGTGGATTTCCTCCATTAAGGCTTACGTTTAATAGCTCATCTCTTTGATCTCCTGCAACTACTTCTACATTTACCTTTACATCGTACTCCTCATATTCTTCAGAAAATCTTTTTGCTGCTTCTTTAAAGAAACTATCATAATCTGCTCCTTCTTCTGAAGCATCTAGCACACCTTTCCATTGAGGTGTTAACCATACTGATATTTCTACTTGCTCTTTTCCTAATTCTGTATCTTCACCTTCAACTTCTCCACCTGTATCTTTCTGTCCACATCCTACAGCCAGTGAAACAACAAGTAAAAACACAATACCTATGGTTAAAAAACGTTTTCCTGACATAATCGCCCCTCCTAATTTTTAATTATAAAATGCTTTTACTTTTATCAAATACAAGCTTTGATAAAAGTTTGTGACCTTTTTCATCTAAATGCATATAATCAATATTATTCATAGGGATAATCCCCTTTGTATCTAAAAATTCTATTTCCTGAATTTCAAGTAGTTCTAGCAAATACTCAGACATTCTCTCCGATTTTATATCACATCCTTTTCCCATAGATCTTCCAACTTCAGTATGATAATATTCCTTTTCTATAGGTGGTGGTGCAATAACCAGAATTTTGGGAGGTTTTCCACCTTCCCCTACTGGAGTACTTTTAGCTTTAAGGGCAAGCCTTGCAATTCCTTGAGCTATATTATAGGATGTTAAATTAAATCTTTCTTTAGTATCATTTGTGCCAAGCATAATTATTACAAGCTCTAAAGGTGAATGACTCATCAAGCAGGGATGAATATATGTATATCCATTTAATCCTTCAAACAGTGGGTCATCAGCAACGGAAGTTCTTCCACATAGCCCCTCTTCTATTATCTGATATTCACTTCCTAAAAGTTTTCCTAAAAGACTAGTCCACCTTGTGTTTTCTGGAAACCTATCCATGGTTTTTGCATTGTATCCCCAAGTATTTGAATCTCCAAAGCAAACTATCCTTTTCATTTTATCATCCTCTATATTTAATAATTGTATTATCTATTAATTTTTTAATATCCTCTATCTTATTTAAGTCTTCTCCTGAAACAGGTTCTAATGGTCCTCTTACATTTCCAATATTTACTCCATTTAATTTTAATATTTCCTTTATAGCTGAGTACATAGATCCATTTAGTGAACATAGAGCTATAATAATATCATTTATATCCCTTTGAATATTTCTAGCTTCATTAATTTTGCCTGTGGATACAAATTCTTCTGCCTTTAAATATAATTCAGGCATAGCTCCGTAGGTTCCTCCAATTCCACCATCTGCACCCATTAATCTACCGGCAACATATTGTTCATCTGCCCCATTGAAAACGATAATATCGTCTCCACCAACTGCCTTTAACCTTTCAATATCCATTACTGGCATAGAAGAATTCTTAACTCCTTTGAC
>JAAZMG010000231.1 GCA_012798935.1 Tissierellia bacterium
TACTTTTTGGGATTTTTTAAAAAATCCACTATTTCCTTAAGTTCTTCTTTTTCTTCTTCTAAACTAGCAACATCATCAAAAGTAACTACCTTACCATCTTCTTCTTTATGCAGCCTAGCCTTGCTTTTCCCAAAGGACATAACCCTACTGCCTCCTCCTTGGGATTGTTGCATAAACGAAAACCAGAAAACTACAAATATTAATATTAAGAAAATTGTAGGTAGCATTTCAATAAACCATGGCCTAGTTGGTTCTGCCTCCCCACCATAATTTATCTCTTTACTATCTACTTTATCTTTTAAATAGTCTGAGTAAAAAGTATATCTTATCTCCTCAGGTAATATAACAGTAAATTCAGTTCCATTTTTTAATTTTCCCTTTAATGTTCCACTTACCGATATAATACTTTCTACTTCAGCTCTATCTATGTGTTCTATTAACTCAGTTACATCCATTTCCTTAACCGGTTCTACATCTTTTCCTATAGTAGATACTACAAAGATTATTATGATAAGTAGAAGCAAATAAAGACTTGTGCCTCTAAAAAATTTTCTCAATCCAAGTCCTCCCTTCTGTCTAAAATCAAGATTATATTCTCAAATTATAGCATATTTTCTGTTAAAAAACAACATTTTACCTTAATAGTCTATAATAGTCTATTAACTATAGACTTCTTCTTTTAATGCTGCAACAAAGGGCAAGTTCCTATACTGTTCTGCATAGTCAAGACCATAACCTACTACAAACTCATCAGGAATTAAAAATCCTCTATAGTGTACTGGAACTTTTGCCTTTCTTCTATCTGGTTTATCTAAAAGGGTACAAATTTTAACAGATTTTGCTCCTCTTTTTTGCAAATTATCTGTTAAATAGGATAATGTAAGACCTGTGTCTATTATGTCTTCTATAATTAATATATCTTTATCTTCTATACTACAATCTAAATCCTTTATTATTCTTACTACCCCTGTTGATGTAGAGGATTTACCATAACTAGATACAGCCATAAAATCCATTAAAATTGGCATATCAATACTTTTAGCTAATTCTGCCATAAATATTACTGCTCCTTTTAATATGCCTACCAACATTAAATTTTTACCCTTATAATCCTCAGATATTTGTTTTCCTAGTTCCTTTACCCTGGCATCTATTTCTTCTGATGTTAAAAGTACTTCTTTTACAATATTCTCCATCTTTCTCCTCCTTATACTCTTGTATTTATAGCACTTACCATTAATATATTTTTTGTATTGTCTGTTATCTTGTACAAATCACTACTTCTATAGCCAACAATCCATAGGATATTTTCATCATCGGTTACTAAGGGAATCCTGTCCCTTTCTCCCTTAGGTATCTTCTCATCAATAAAATAATCCTTTATCTTTTTACTTCCTTCCATGCCATAGGGTATAAAACGATCTCCATCCTTCCTATTTCTAATATACAAACCACCTTTTATTTTATCATAGTCAAAATATTTTACAAACCTATCCTTCTTATTTATATTTACTTTTTCAAATGGAAGTACTATTGCTTTAATTTCATAGCCAAATTCATCTACATCTATAGGTTCTTCAATATTTAATTTATATAAAAAATCTTTATTATTGGTTTCCTTTTTCTTTTCTATAATTAAATCCTCATAGCTTGTCTTAGCTATAATATCATCAATTAAATCAATTCTCTTGCCAGTTATCCCTTCTAAAAATAATTTTAATATATAAGAAATATGTTTTTCGGTAAAACCTTGCAAATTGCCCTTTACATCTAGAATGGAATTCCTTATAATTCTCTGCTGAATACTTTTATGTTCTTTGAGAAACAAAGATCTATTTAAAATTATACTATGCCTTGCTTTTTTTTTCACTAATTTTGCATAAGTTTTTTGTGTGTATTCTTCTAAAAAATCGCTATCTGTAGATGCAATATTAGATGTTCTCCATAATGTATTGATTATATTTGGGTTGTAGTTTTTTTCTATATAAGGTATTAATTCTAATCGTATCTTATTTCTATTATAAATTGGTTCTAAATTAGTTTTGTCAATCCTACTTTCAATGTTTCTGTCTAATAGATACTTTTCTATCTCCTTTCTTTCTATACCCAATATAGGTCTTATTATATCTCCGTTTTTATATTCCATTCCTTTTAATCCATCAATACCTGTCCCTCTAAAAAACCTCATTATTAAAGTTTCAGCTTGATCATTTTTATTATGAGCTACTGCAATCTTTCCTCCACCTAGTTTAAATAATATTTCTCTAAAAAATCCATATCGTAATTTTCTTCCTGCTTCCTCTGATGAAATCCCTTGTTCCTTAGCATACTTATCCATATTAACAGTCTTAGAATAATAAGGCAAATTTATTTTTTTAGCTAGTTTCTCTACAAATTTTTCATCTGCTAAAGCATCTTTTCCTCTTATTCCATGGTTAACATGGGCTATGTGAATATTAAAATCTATTTCTTCTCTTATGTCGAGTAAAACATATAGTAATGCCATAGAATCTGGTCCTCCTGAAAGGCCGATTACTATCTCTTCCCCTTCTTGGATTAAATTATACTTTTTTATAGTTTTTAAAACTCTATCTTCCATGCATATCACCTATCTATAATATATAATAATTCTATATAAATGTCATGTTTCCTTTAGTATAAAGACATTATTCCTATTATAATAACAAAAACAAAACTGACTATACTTATTATTAACAAATAGTCAATTTTGCTTAAACTTTTATTACATTTTTTATCATTGAGTAATAAATCCAAAAAAGTAGAATATTGGCTAAAAGTTTTATACTTTCCTTTTAGTCCATCTATTAAAAATAGCTTCCAATCTTTTTTAAGTAAAAAGCCATCAATCTTATATATGATCTGCTCTATATTATATATCAATGGATTATATTCCTCCATGCCTAGTAAATTTACCATAATCATAGTTACACTAAATAATATACTCATCTCATAAGTATAATCAAACTTCACATTCCAAGAGTTAATATTATAACTAGGAGTATATTCCTTAGTAGGTTTATTCTTTTCAACTAAACTACCAAAATCAATAAAATATATATTAGCGGCATTATCCACCATTATATTTTCCAACTTAATATCCGTATATTTATATCCTAACCCATCTATTCCCTTTAATATCTTTGTAAGAACTTGACCTATTCTAAAAATTATTTTATTATCAAGCTTTTTATAGGTACTTATATCCTTTAGGTTCTTACCATAAATATAATCCATTACAATAAAATGATATATCTCCCCTTTATATTCCCAATCATCCATATCATATACTTTTGGCACAAAGGACATATCCTTTAATTTTGCCATAGCTGTATATTCATTTGTTATAGATAAAATATCTTTAGAAATTTTAATTGCCCTTATGTTTCCTTTTGAATCCTCTATTTTATATACCCTGCCAAAACTTCCTGAACCAATTAATTTTATAAGTTTATATCTACTCTTACTCCACTTGCCCCTTATAAACATATAATCACCTAAACTATATGTTCATATATTGAATATTTATGATCTTCCCTAGAAAAAATCTTTATAGCCCCTTCTATTGCAGGACCTGTAGGAGTAATGCCTCCTGTTTCTATAAATTTAACCTTATTCTTCAATTCATCTATATCCTTTGTAAAATCACATAGTAATTCATAATATCCACTCTCCCCAGGAAAAACCATAACACCTATTTGGTTTTCTCCACTTCTTTCTTCTAAAAACATCAATAATTCAAATATACTTTTTCTCGCTATCTCTATTTTTTTCTTCATACTCCCACTAGCATCTAATAGGATTAAACATTTTAATGTGATTTCATTCCCTATTTGATCTATGATCCTTGTAATTTTATTCCTTTCCCTAGGATGGACTTCCTCTATATCTACATGGATTATCTCCTTTAGTTCACGATTTACTACTTCTTCTATTGTCTCATATACAGATTTTACTGTAACTTTACTCAATGTTTCTGAAAGATTTTCTAAGTCTGTTAATTCACATATGCCTCCACCTTTTTCTGCTATGTTTTCCAACTCAAAAATTGGACTTTCATTCTGTTTGCTATCAACAATCCCTATGGTATTAACCCTAATATCTTTATTTGGTGCCAATTCTGCAGCTTCTACCGGATCCAAGCCTCTATTAGACTGGCCATCTGAAATAAGTATAATTTGTTTTAGCACAAATATCACTCCCGTTAATTTTTACTTGGATTATTAACAATTTTATAAAATATATACTCAAACTAAAACATAATTATCTTATATGGTTTTCCAAACTTTTGTAACTAATACAGTCATATCATCTTTAACCTTATGATTACTTGCTTTCTTTGCCACATCCAAAATGGTATCGGAAATGGTTTTTGGGTTTAAGCTATCTATTCCTTCAATTACTTTTTTCATCCATATCTCTACATTATCCGCATCCTTATTGGCTTCTAATACCCCATCGGACATCATAATTATAATGTCTCCATCTTCTATATATTGCTCATAAACATTAAAATCTACATCTTTTAAAATTCCCACTGGCAATGATTGTGAGTTAATCATCTCTACTCTATCCTTCTTTTTAATAAATGTAGCTGGAGCTCCAGTTTTAATTATCTGTAATTTTCCAGAATATAAATCCAATAAAGATATATCAAATGTAGTAAACATTTCATCGTTTGATTTTAACATAAGGATTGAGTTAATAGTTTTTAAGGCTAATTCCTTATCAAATTTAGCTTCTAGAAACTTTTCAAGTAAATTAATAGCTATTCTACTT
This sequence comes from Tissierellia bacterium, assembly GCA_012798935.1. Lineage (GTDB taxonomy): Bacteria > Bacillota > Clostridia > Tissierellales > Tepidimicrobiaceae > JAAZMG01. Next base: position 4,798 of record JAAZMG010000231.1, read on the forward strand.
TCATTATCTGCCTTTTTCCCTACCCCCATTCCATCGCTTAATGCCACAAAGTAATTATTTTCTCCTTCTCCAAAAGTATAATTATCTCCTGATATTTCATTAAAATAATTAGCTTTCCAAGATACTTCTGTTAAGGCATTATATCTATTGCTTCTAACAAATTTAAATCTTTGCCTCTCCTTCATAAGCTCACTTACAGTAAAATCTCCTTTTAAGGGTATACCTATTGTATCAGAAATTATCTTTTTAATATTTTCTTTGTTATTCTCTTTTTTATAAGCTTTATCAACTTCTACATATATTTCAATATTATCTCCTTCCAATTCAGCTACTACAACATCCTTTATATCTACCTTATTGTTTTTTAGATTTGCTAATATTATTTCCTCCACATCTTCTTTAAAGATAGGATCTATATATATATCTTTGGCCATATCTTCCATTATATTTGCTACTCCGTCTAGCTGTTCAGAAACTAGCAATCTGTTTTCAAACACTCTGTTTTTCCACATATTATTGACCTTAAATATATCAAAATGATTTTTAATTTCTTTTTTTAGTTCATTTTTATTTATACAATAATCTTTGATCAATTGTGGAAGATTATCATCGATTAAAGGTTTATTTTCCTCCATTAAACCTATCATATTAAACAAAGAATAATAGGTAGTATAAAACCCTTCTTCCCAACAAAATTTTCTCATTCCACAATTAGAACATGTAGAATTAGCTACATCATCTATTAGCTCATAAATCTCCTTAACATCATAGGTATTGTTATCTTCAACAGAATTTTTAAAAGTTTCACTCAACTCTTTAAATACATTAGATATATCCTTTAGTCTTCTTATGGTCATTTCGTCTTTCCTACTAGAATAAGTTTTTTCTTTGATTCTCCCCGTAGCTATTTCCACATAATCTGAAAGATAGTAATTTAATGGTTTATATATAAGAATAAAGATTACTATAGATGAAGTTATTTCCTTTAAATTAATAAAACTTGTCCCATATCCATTTATATAAAAACTTATAATCCAATTTCCCAATAAAAAGCCTAAAATGGAACCTGCTTTCCCCAAATCCTTAAAAACACCAGTTAACAATCCTGCTAAACCATATATAGATAAAACGAAGGGCATTTCCGGCTGAGATATATAAGAGACCATTCCTAAGGTAATACCTATTGTACCGCCAACAAAAGCTCCTTCTGTATGCCCAAAATAAAGAATAAGTAAAATACTAATAATGTTTTTTATAGACACACCTAATATTGAAAAACTATGAAAACCAGAAAGTATCAACGATAGGGTAATAAATATACATATAATTCTTTCATTGGTATATTTTCCACCTATGGACTCTGTAGAAAGACCATAGGAAAATATATAGGTTAAAGTAAAAACTACCATCCCTTCAAATAAAATAATAAATAAATCATATATAAAAATATCTTTAAATATAAATAAAAATATAAACTTGGTTAGTGTAAATATAATACCAGCTAAAATTGATGATTTTATAAGAGAAAATTTTTGTATAGTACTAGACCCATTATATAAAAGCATAATAACAGTAGCTATAACTCCATAATCTACCCCCTTAAAACCATGAAAAGTAAATATGCTCAATATTATGGAAATAAATATATATATATTAAACTTTCCAACAAGAATGTATGCAGCTACAAAAGCTATGCCGAAGGGTGTTAATTTATCAATTATACTAGCTCTTCCAATAAAAAAAGCTAAAACAACGGGTAAAATATAACTTACATCAAAACTAAGCATTTTATTCATTCTTTTCCTCTTAGGTAAAATAAATTCTGCCCTTAACATTTCTAGTCCCCCCTATTTTTATTTCTTTAGGACTATATTAGCAAATAAATAAAAATTATTTTGTCAATCTTTCTTGTATAAAACAGAGAAATTTCTGACATAAAACATTTATATATCCTATTTTTAATGCATCTAAAGTAAAGGAATGTTAAGGTTCTAAGCAAGGAAAGATCAATGCTACAGATATGAGGAAATATAATTGTATCTGATGTATAAATTTGTATAAAATCCTATAAATGGCTTTGTGTCAAATAATTTAACTTAATATAAAGTCTATGTAATTAATATATAACTTAAAATTGATGTCTAGGAAAGTATACCTTTAGGCATTAAAAAAACCGGAATGATCCGGTTTTATAAGTCCATACTTTTCCCCCTGTATCTTTGTCCCGCTGCCTTTCTACCTTCCCTCATTTTTAATTGATCTTGTTTTTCATTGCTATCTTTTAAAAATGTAGAAAGCTTATCCTCGAAGGACATATACTTTTGTTTTTCATCGATTTTATTCCAGTCGATCTCAATAGGATTGTTAGTTTTAGGTTTGGCTTGTCTAATAGAAAGGCTTATCTTCCCATCATTAGATATTGATAAGATTTTCACTTTAACTTTTTGGTCTTTTTTCAAGTAGTCGGTTACTTTTTCCACATAGTCATCAGATATTTCTGAAATATGCACTAGCCCACTTTTACCTTCTGATAATTGAACAAATGCACCAAAATTTGTAATACCTGTGACTGTGCCCTCTACTACTTTTCCAACAGTTACGGGCATAAATTAATGACTCCTCCTTATAATATATTCTCTTATTTAGTATATATTAGAATAGCTTTATTGTCAATAAATCGAATTACTTCTTAAAGTTCGTAAAATGGTTCTTATCCCTATTCTTATCAATATAAATTATCTCCCTAGGTTTAACCATTCTTAAATCTTCTCTAGCAACCTTTTCTACAAAAATTAAAGATTCCTTATTTTTAATCTCTTCATTTAGTTCTTCAATTTCCTTCTCTAGCCTAGCTACCTCTTGTTCTTCTATTAATCTTTTTTTAGTTAAATCCTTCCTCATACTCCTTTGATTAATTAAAGTTTTGCCGATACAAAATATTAAAAATAAGAGTATTAGGTGCTTTAGTCTAAATCCTCTTCTTTTCTTCTTTTTGCCATCCTTCATAAGAATATCACCACCTATATTAATATATTCTACATAGGTTTAAAAAATCCTCTATTTTTTTTTAGAAATAATTTCCCTATACCTTTTCATTTCATTAATGGCTTCCTTAAAAATCTTCCCAATTCTTCCTATTTTTTTTATTTTAGGTGATAATCTTCTTTTTGCATATTTAAAAGGCAAAACAATTACCTCCATAGTTCTTTTTAAAATCAAACCTAATCCATTAAATAATTTTATCAAAAATGAAAATAATATTTTGCTTAGAATTTTTAAATAAATAAATCCACCTGCAAAAAAACCTAAAAATATATACCCCCTTAACTCTGCCCAGTTACTCTTATTAAGAATGTAAAAAAAGATTAAGGCTATACTTACCCAAAATATAAAATCTTCTATAATAGTAACTATCTTTTTTGGCTTAAAAAAACGCCTAATTACCCTATATATATCATAAACTAGTCCTGCTATTAATCCTCCATATAAGGATGTTAAAAATATATAAAATTGAACTTTTATGGTAGTATCCATATTAAACTCCTTATATTATTTAAAAATTTTCCCAATTATATTCCCTCTCTGAGAAGAATCTTTGTCATTATAAATAATCCCATTTATAATTCCATTTACCTTTACATTCCCATTATCCAAATTTAACTGCCCTACATTAAGTCCTTCCCCCTTAATTGTCATGCCTCCTTTTACAGTCCTAAGAACAATAGTATTATCATTAAAGCTATCTACTTGCTCTACTCCCGTTATAGTGACTCTGTTTCTATCTTCAATAAAAACATTCTGATTTTTAAAATTTACCTTTCCTTCCGTCATTTATGATCCCCCCTACTTTTTCCTTACTAAATATTTATGAAATAAAAAAAGCTTTTAGAACAAAGCCTTTTTTAATATCTAGAAAGTATACTATTCAATCTATAAGTTTATATAATTCTATTGCTTCATCTTTTTTTACATTATCACCAATCCTTAATACTTCCACTCTCATTGAATTAGTACCAAAGTTTACCTGAACTATATCCCCTACCTTAACCTCATCCCCGGGTTTTGCTAATTTTTCATTAATAAACACCCTTCCTTGTTCACAGGCCTCTTTAGCTATAGTCCTCCTTTTAATTATTCTTGAATTTTTTAAATATTTGTCAATTCTCAAAAAAACACCCCCTGAAATTTAAATAAAAAAATCAGGTCAATGACCTGATTTTATTTATTTACAGCTTCTTTCAATGATTTGCCTGCTTTAAACACAGGAGCTTTTGATGCTGGTATTTGAATAACTTCTTCTGGGTTTCTTGGATTTCTACCTTCTCTTGCTTTCCTATCCCTTACTTCAAAAGTTCCAAATCCAACTAGTTGTACTTTTTCTCCAGTAGCTAAAGTTTCTTGTACAACTTTCATAAATGCATTTAATGCACCCTCTGTATCTTTTTTAGTTAAACCACTTTCTTCTGCCATGCTAGTGATCAATTCAGCTTTATTCATTTTTTAATTCCTCCTCTTGTCTTGGTGTTAATTATACCTAATTAGTTTATTCTATATTGATTTTAAAATTCCTTCTTTTCTACTTCAATTTTGTCACATTATTTATATTTATGTATCTTTGCTTCATTCCATAGTGCATCCATTTCTTCTAAGGTCATCTCTTCCAATTTCTTACCCATTTTTTTGCTTTTTATTTCTATAAACTCAAATCTTTTGATAAATTTATTTACCGCCTTATTTAATGCAACTTCAGGATTTACACATAGAAATCTAGATGCATTAACTACAGCAAATAATAAATCTCCTAATTCCTCCTCTATTTTTTCTACATCACCACCTTCACTATTATCAATTGATTCAATAACCTCATAGTACTCTTCTTTTATCTTGTCTAAAGCTCCATCTACATTATCCCAATCAAATCCAACTTGTGATGCCCTTTCTTGAACTTTAAAACTTCTCATTAAAGAAGGAAGTTTTGGCATATCTTTTAGAATATCAGTATAAGTGGGAACTTTCCTATCTTTAAACTTTAATTTATTCCAATTATATACTATTTCACTAGAGTTTTCTACCTTTTTTTCATTAAAAACATGAGGATGACGATAAATTAATTTTTTATTAAGCTCTGTTGTAATATTATAAAGGTTGAATTCCCCTTCTTCCAAGGCTATTTGACTATGAAATATTATCTGTAAAAGAAGGTCACCTAATTCCTCAATTAATCCATCCCTATCTTCCCTATCAATTGCGTCTACTACCTCATAAGCTTCCTCGATGACACATTCCCTAATGGATTTATGGGTCTGTTCTCTGTCCCAAGGGCAACCTTTATCACTTCTTAATATTTCCATTGTATCTATTATATCGGCTATACTATAGATTTTTTTACTTATTTTATCCACTCTAGGGATAAATATACTCGTTAAGCAGCCTA
>JAAZMG010000232.1 GCA_012798935.1 Tissierellia bacterium
AAACTTGTTTCTCACCTGCTACCCCAATACAAGCTACTTTAGCATCTTCTTCATTTTCAAGTAAAAGGGTATCCGTTGTTTCAAATACATCCTTACCCCATAGATGTTCTGCATTTTTTAATTCAATTTTATCATCATAAATTTTTAAATAAACTGGAGTTTTTGATTTGCCTTCGAATATAATGCCATCATATCCAGCAAATTTTAATTCAGGTCCAAAATAACCTCCTGAATTGGAGGCACCTATAGTTCCTGTTAAAGGAGCCTTTGCTATAACATTAAATCTTCCGGCACAAGCAGCAAATGTTCCTGTCATAGGTCCTGTCATGAAAATTAGCTTATTATCCGGACTTAATGGATCAACTTTAGGGTCTATTTCATCGTAAAGATACTTTGAGCCTAATCCTCTTCCACCAAGATATAGATTAGCATCCTCCATATTTAAATCTTCTACCTTAATCGTTTCATCACTTAAATTTACTCTGATTAATTTTCCCATCCAGCCTTTCATTATTCGGCCACCTCCCCAAATACATCACTAAATAGATCGGCTATATTCTTTCTTTTGTTCAATGGACCATCTAATTCTTTGTATTCTATTGCACCACTAGGACACAATTTTACACATTGAGGATCACCATCGCACAAGTCACATTTTATAACATGTTTTTGTCTAGAACTATAAGTCATGTTACCAAATGGGCAAGCACTTACACACATTTTACATCCAATACACTTTTCATCATCAACTTTTACGACACCTGTCTTTGAATCTTTTGTAATTGCATTCGCAGTACAAACTGTCATACAATGAGGATCGTCACATTGTAAACATGTGATAGGTACCTGTAATCCTACTACATCATAAGATAATACTGAAATTGCTGCATCCTTTGGGTTAAATGAATCATTTTTAATAAATGAGCAAGCAAGTTCACAGGTTCTACAGCCTGTACACTTGTCTGGAGAAATTACTATACCTTTAGTCAATTTACTCTCTGGAGACCATTACTGGCCCCAGATTCACCCCCTTTTATTTTTTTGATTGAAAAGGAAAAACATAAAATAAAAAAGACCATTATTCACCAAATCCGCGGTAAACAATAATCTCTTTGCACAATGGCAGGCATAAAAATTACTTTTTACACCCTATCGTTCATAAAGGCCCCTTAAGGTCAATGATGAATCGAGATCTATATTCTTTTTTATCATGCAATTTTATACTTATCCTCCGCCAATAGGAGGAAAAAGTGCTAAAACATCTCTTTCTTTCAATATACTATCTACTTCACTATATTTGCCATTTATCAAAGCTATTCCAAGCTCTTCTTCTTTAATCTGAAGCTCATCAAGTATATATCTAATATCCACAGCTTCATCAAAATTTAGTTTTTTACTTACCCATCTCCCATTTCTAAAGGTAGCGAATAATCTAACTTCAACTTCCATAGAAACAATCCTGGTTGCTATCTAATTGGCTGAAAACCTTTTCCTGTTAGCTAAACTATAGCAATATATCCTATTTCTATGCCACAAACCAGGTTTTTCACCACCTTTCTATTTGATTTCTTTACCTTTATCTGTTTTATCTGAATCCCTCTATATTTATTATACTCCTTTAGGACTTATGTCTCAATGGATATTTTTACTTTATTTAATAATATTTGTCTTATATGATATTTTAGATCTACTATATTATGCATTAAATATCTATGTATAATATATATTATACATTTATGTATAAAATTCCTTCTTTTTGTGCCAATTTTTATAAAATTTTTATTATTTTAAATAGTAAAATCTTTAAATTTAGATTGGATATTTAAAATTGATATAAAAAAAGAGCCAGTTCCTTAGAACTTAGCTCCTTTGATTCGACAAAAGTCGGGCACTGCTGGATATCTTTATAAGATTTGTTTCTTTAGCTTTTCTATTTCTTCAATATTAAGCCCCGTTAGTTCAATAATATCTTCTGTGTCAAATCCCTTTTCTATTGCCCT
>JAAZMG010000233.1 GCA_012798935.1 Tissierellia bacterium
ATGGTTTTATAGGTTTTGGTATTTCATTAGTAATTATTTCTATAATATTCATGGCAGTAGTATTAGTCCAGTGGCTTTAAAAAGAATAAATTAACTTATGATAAGGAGGCGATCAAATGACGGTTAAGAGTGTTCAAAAACACATAGAAGAAGCAGGCCTTGACCTAGAAATTATTAAGATGAATACAAGCACAGCTACCGTTGAATTAGCAGCAAAAGCCCTTGGAGTTGAACCTGCTAGAATAGCTAAAACCATGGCTATGAGGTTAAAAGATAGGGATATACTTATTATTACAAAAGGAGATATGAGAATAGACAATAGGAAATTTAAGGATTGCTTTAAAGAAAAGGCTAAGTTTATTAAAATGGAAGAAATAGAGGAAGCAACAGGGCACCCAATAGGGGGAGTATGCCCCTTTGGACTTGCTAAACCTTTGAACATTTATTTGGACATTTCTTTAAAGGAATTCGATTATGTTTATCCAGCAGGCGGAAGTCCTAATACATGTATAAAAGTAGGTGTAGATTATTTAAGTGAAATAACAGAGGGAATATGGATAGATGTATGCAAGGCTTAAGTAAAAGGTCATCATTATCATAGGTTAATAATGGTGACCTTTATCAAATTTAATTTAAGCTATATTTTCTTGAATGTTTGTTCTGTATATTTTAACTAATTCATTTTCTGTTACATTTAAACTTGGTTTATCCAAGACTACTTTCCCATTGTTTAACATTATTATTCTATCTGAATATTCTATGGCATCCTTCATATTATGAGTAATCATTATAGTTGTTATTGAATATTTTTTTATTAATTCCTTTGTTTTTTTCATTACGACACTAGATGTTTTTGGATCTAATGCTGCTGTATGTTCGTCAAGTAACAATAGATCTGGATGCTTCATGGCAGCCATTACCAATGAAAGGGACTGCCTTTGTCCTCCGGATAAAAATTTCACTTTTGTATTTAGCTTTTTTTCAAGACCTAAATCCAAGTCTTTTAATAGTTCAACATATCTGTCTATATTGTTCTTTTTAATTAATTTCCGAAGAGTAAACTTTTCTCCTTTTTTATCTGCTAAGGACATATTTTCTAATATAGTTAGAGATGGGGATACCCCCATAGATGGATCTTGATATACTCTCCCTATATATATGGCTCTTTGCTCTTCTTTTAACTCAGATATATCTTTACCTTTTAGTTGTATTTGTCCGTAATCCTTTGATATGCTTCCACCTATTATATTAAGGAGGGTGCTTTTTCCGCAGCCATTAGGGCCAATTATTGCTGTAGATTTATTTGCCTCTATTTTTAAATTTAAATTATTAAAAATATTTATTTCATTATCAGTATTTTTATTAAAACTCTTTGATAGGTTTATTATCCTTAGCATGTTTTTCACTCCTTTTTTCCTTTTTTAATCCTAAAAGGTCAATTGAAAAGTTATTATAGGATATAAATGCTATTACTATTATTGCGGATATAGCTTTAAGATCACTAGGGTCTAGACCTAGGTCTATGGCAATACCACCGATAAGCTTATAGATTATTGAACCTAATATCGCCCTTGTAGTGTTTTTAAATTTATTTGAATCCTTTTTTATGGTGTCTCCTATTATAATTGAAGCCAAGGCTACTACTATAATAGAACTACCCATTGTTATATCTGCAAAGCCTTGCATTTGAGCCATTAAAGCACCACTCAAACCTACAAGCCCATTAGCTAACATTAGTCCTATTATCTTATATTTGTTGCTATTTTCTCCAATAGACCTTACAAGGGACTCATTATCTCCAGTTGCTATTAATAAATAACCTGCTTCTGTTTTTAAGAATTGATCTAGTATTATTTTAATCAATAATACAATTACCCCCAATACTACTAGTGCAGAACCTAAATCGAAAATTGAACCATAACTAAATAGTGGTACATTAGCTTTTCCATTCGTTCTAAGATTTACAGAATATAGTATAGTCATAGTCAATATACCTGCTAAAAGAGGTTTTATTTTTAATTTTATAAAAAGGGTTGATGTTAATAATCCTGCCAAGGTACCAAAACAAAATGCCATTAGGGTACTTATTATAGGATTAACTCCCATAGAGATAAATTTTGCGAATATAAAAGCCCCAAAAGGGAAGGTTCCTTCTACTGAAAGGTCTGCTATATCTAGCACTTTATAAGTTAAAAAGACTCCCATAGCTAAAATTGAAAATATAAGTCCTTGTTCTAGAGATGTCATAATCAATGAATTCATTATCTTAACCTCCAATATTTTACTTACACTAAAATTTATTCATTAACCTTTATTGCATCTTTGAATAAAGGTAGGTTTTGGTCTAATCCTAAAGCTTCTAAAGTCTTTTGATTTACTGTGGTTATAGTTTTCTCAGCTAACCCTACAGGTATGGTAGAAATATCTTTTTTATCTGCAAGTATTTCTTTTGCCATTGTGGCTGTTTGTTTCCCAAGTTCATAATAACTAAGTCCATTTGTCACAAGGAGTCCACCTCTTACTTGAGTTTCCTCAGCTGATATTGTTATCATA
>JAAZMG010000234.1 GCA_012798935.1 Tissierellia bacterium
ATGTGGTTATTGTGCAAGGAATTGTCCAGAGTTTTGTATAAAGGTAATATAAAGGGTGGAAAATATGGAAAGAATAATGGGATTAGATGTAGGGGATAGGACTATAGGAGTGGCTATAAGTGATCCATTGTTATTGACTGCTCAAGGTCTTAAAACCATTAAAAGGACAGGCGATAAAAAGGATATGGGAGAAATAGAACATATCATAAGGAAGTATAATATAACTAAAATAATAGTTGGTTTTCCCAAAAACATGAATAATACAATAGGTCCTCAAGGGGAAAAGGTATTAAATTTTGTAGATAAACTTAAGGGGAGATTTAATATAGAAGTTATACTAGAGGATGAAAGGTTGACAACTATAGCTGCAGAAAGAACGCTAATAGAAGGGGATATGAGTAGAAAAAATAGGAAGAAAGTTATAGATAAGGTAGCGGCAACTTATATATTACAAACCTATTTAGATAGAGTATAAGAAGGTGAAAATATGAATGATAAAATAGTTTTGTTGGATGAGATGGGAAATGAAAAGGAATTTCAGGTATTGGCAACTTTCGGATTAAATGAAATGGACTATGCAGTATTATTGCCTTTAGATGATATAAATGAATTGACCTATATATTAAGGATTGAATATGATGACCAAAGTCAGCCTATATTGGTGGGTATTGACGACGATGAAGAGTTGGAGGATGTTATTGAAGTTTATGAAGAGATACGAAAAGAAAAGCTACAATAAGTTCTAAGGATTGACAAGCATGAGATATATAGATAATCTATAATGTAAGATAATAAGCGGGTGAAAGAATGGATATTAGTATAAGTGATCTTAGGGAAAGGTTTAAGAAAGAAGGATATAAGCTGACTACACAGAGACGGGCCATCTTAAGTGTAATAGTTGAAAACCACGAGGAACATTTAAATCCTGAGGAGATTTATGATATTGTAAAGATTAAATATCCGGAAATTGGTATAGCCACTGTATATAGGACTTTACAATTATTGGAAAAACTAAATATAATCTATAGACTGAACTTTGATGATGGATACAATAGATATGAATTAAACTATAATCCAAAAGGGCATCATCATCATCATTTAATATGTTTAAAATGTGGGAAAGTAATGGAAGTTGAGCTAGACCTTTTAGAAAACTTGGAAAATGAGATTGAAAGGGAAAATAATTTTAAAATTGTAGACCATAATGTGAAATTTTTTGGATACTGTATTGATTGCCAATAATGAATCCCATTTTGGGGTTCGTTTTTTTTAGCAAGATTTTACAGTAATTTTAAGACTATATAATTTAGCAAATGGAGAAATTAATAAAAAGAGGAGATGATAAAATGGCAAGAAAAACAAATAAATTAAAGATTATTCCATTAGGCGGACTTGGGGAGGTCGGAAAAAATATTACTGTTTTTGAATATAAAGATGATATTATGGTTATTGATTGCGGCTTAAGTTTTCCAGATGAAGAGATGCTAGGAATTGATGTGGTTATACCGGATATAACTTATTTATTAAAAAATAAGGATAAAATAAAAGGTATAGTGTTAACTCACGGTCATGAGGATCATATAGGGGCTTTGCCTTATATTCTTAAAAAGCTAGATGTGCCTATTTATGGAACAAAATTGACTTTAGGATTAGTAGACAATAAGTTGAGGGAGCATAGACTTAATAATGTGGAAGCACATGAAATAAAAGCCAATGATATTATTAAATTAGGATGCTTTACTGTAGAATTTATTAAAACCAGTCATAGTATACCCGATAGCGTTGCATTAGCAATAAGTACTCCCGTTGGCATTGTGGTCCATACTGGGGATTTTAAAATCGATTATACTCCTATAGGTGATAATCTAATTGATTTACACAAATTTGCAGAGATTGGGAGTAAAGGGGTTTTAGCGTTACTGGCCGATAGCACAAATGTAGAAAGGCCAGGATATACTATGTCTGAAAAAACTGTAGGAGATACCTTTAATGATATTTTTTTAAAAGCACCTCAAAGAATAATTGTAGCAACTTTTGCATCTAATGTTCATAGGGTGCAACAGGTAATAGATGCTGCTGAACTTTACAATAGAAAAGTTATAGTTTCAGGAAGAAGCATGATAAATACGGTTAATGTCTCTAGAGAATTAGGTTATTTAAAAATGAAAGAAGGTACATTGATCGATATTAATGATATGGATAAATATCAAAGTAATCAGATTGTAATATTGACTACTGGTAGTCAAGGAGAACCTATGTCAGCTTTAACAAGAATGGCTTTTTCAGAACATAGAAAGATAGAATTGGTTCCGGAAGACTTGGTGGTAATTTCCGCTTCACCAATACCTGGTAACGAAAAAACTGTTTTTAGAGTTATTAACAAATTAATGGAAATAGGTACAAAGGTTATATACGAATCTCTAGCAGATGTTCATGTGTCTGGCCATGCATGCCAAGAGGAATTAAAATTAATTCACACATTATTGAAGCCAAAGTTTTTTATTCCAGTTCATGGGGAACATAGACATTTAAAAAGACATGGAGAATTAGCGGAAGATTTAGGAATGTCAAAGGAGAATATTTTTATAGCTAATAATGGATCTGTTATTGAATTTACAAAAGACACTGGAATAATGAATGAATATGTTCAGGCAGGTAATATTCTTGTTGATGG
>JAAZMG010000235.1 GCA_012798935.1 Tissierellia bacterium
GTAGAGCTATTCAAGGTATGGCCTTAGAGTATGCAACTAGTAATCGTGGTGGCTGTCATGTTAGAGGTTATCTAACATCTCCTGAAGTTCTTGGAATACCTGTAAAAACCGATCCTCTTGTAACAGAGGGTAAAGCTGAATTATTGAAACTATTCCAAGATTTAACTGGTTTAGTTGATTCGTCAGATATCTGCTTATTCTCCACATTTGGTATAGGATTACCTGAGATTTCTAGTATGCTTAGAAATGCTATAGGTGTAGATCTACCAGATGAAGAGTTTCTTAAAGTTGGAGAGAGAATATGGAATCTTGAAAGAATGTTTAATTTAGAAGCAGGCTTTACAAAAGAGGATGATACACTACCACCTAGACTTCTAGAGGAAAGTGTAACTACTGGTCCAGCTAAAGGTAAAGTAGCTGAATTGGATGTAATGCTAGAAGAATACTATAAAGTAAGAGGCTGGGATAAGGATGGTATCCCTACTGAAGAAAAATTAGATGAGCTTTCAATTGATAAAAAGGCTATGGCCTTAAACTGCTAAACATAAATATAGAACATCCATTATTTTAAAATAATGGATGTTCTAACTAATTGGAAGGTGGCAAATATGGCTATTGATATAAAGAATGATCATAAGGATTCTATAGAAATAATTAAAAAGTATCCAAAGGATAAAAGATATACATTGGCTATACTTCAAGATATACAAAGGGAATATGATTTTATTCCCAGAGAAGCTATGATTCTTATTTCTAATTATTTAGATTTACCTATTAGTAATGTATATAGTATTGCTACATTTTACAAAGCATTAAGCTTAAAACCAAAGGGTAAATACACTATAAAGGTATGTAATGGGACTGCCTGTCATATAAGAGGTTCTGAATCAATAAAAGAGGAAGTAGGGAATATTTTAAATATAGGTCCTGGAGAAACTACAGAAGATGGATTATTTTCAATAGAGGTTGTTAATTGTATAGGTGCATGTGCCCTTGCCCCTGTTATGCTGATAAATGAAAAATATTATGGTAGTTTAACTAAGGAAAAAGTTAAGGCTATAATAGATGAGCTTAGGGAGGGGTGCACAAATGAGTGATTTCTATAGCGAAGAAAGGAAAATACTAGTATGCTGTGGGACAGGTTGTTTAGCAAATAACAGCTATCAGGTATATGAAAATTTTAAAGAAGAGCTGAAAAATAATCCAGCTATTACCGTTAAGCCTTCAATAAAAGCAACAGGCTGTAACGGATTATGTGAAAAGGGACCTGTTGTAAAAATTCTTCCAGATGAAATTTCTTATTTTAAGGTTTCACCTGAAGATGTTAATGAAATAGTGGAAAAGACCATATTAAAGGGTGAAATAGTAGATAGATTATTATACTTTGATACAAATAAAAAGAAAAGAATAGTATCCCATAAGGATGCTTCATTCTATAAACATCAACATAAGATTGCTTTAAGAAATATTGGAGAAGTAGATCCTTTGCATATTGAAGATTATTTGGAAAGGGATGGTTACAAGGCATTAAATAAAATTTTATTCCAAATGACTCCTGATGAAGTAATTAGTGAAATTGAAAAATCAGGTTTAAGAGGTAGAGGTGGTGCAGGATTTCCTACCGGTATAAAGTGGAGAACCTGTTCTAACTATGAAAACTTCCCTAAGTATGTAGTATGTAATGGGGACGAAGGTGACCCGGGAGCCTTTATGGATAGGAGTATAATGGAAGGTGATCCTCATACGGTAATTGAGGGTATGATTATTTGTGGATATGCAATAGGTTCTAATAGGGGATTTCTATATATAAGGGATGAATATGAGCTTGCAAGAAAGAATATGCAAATGGCTATTGACAATGCTAGAAAATATGGATATCTTGGTAAAAATATTTTAGGTAGTTCCTTTGATTTTGATTTAGAAATTGTCAGAGGTGGAGGAGCTTTTGTTTGTGGTGAATCCAGTGCTCTAATGGGTTCCATTGAAGGAAATGTTGGTGAGCCTAGGGCTAAATATATAAGAAGTGTTGAGAAGGGTTTATGGGATCAGCCAACTGTATTAAATAATGTTGAAACCTGGGCAAATATTCCTCCTATCATAATAAATGGGGCAGAATGGTTTAAAAAAATAGGAACAGAAAAGAATTCAGGAACAAAGGTATTTTCGTTAGTAGGCAAGGTAAAGAATACTGGCTTAGTTGAAATACCTATGGGAACTAAATTAAGTGAGCTTGTATTCCAAATTGGTGGAGGTATTATAAAGGATAGACCTTTTAAAGCTGTTCAAACTGGTGGCCCTTCTGGTGGCTGTATTCCTAAGGAGCATATGGATATACCCCTTAGTTTTGATTCTCTAAGTAACATAGGGTCAATGATGGGCTCTGGTGGAGTAATAGTAATGGATGA
>JAAZMG010000236.1 GCA_012798935.1 Tissierellia bacterium
TACCTTTACCCAAGAAATAGACATGGATGATGTAGAAAAACCAAAGATAATTAACCACTTTGGGAAGGATAAAGAAATAATGCTTCTATTCAATAAGGAAATGGATCCAGCTACTGTTACAAATTATGAAAATTATATAATAAACTTTGGTGGGCCTCTTGACTACCTGCCAAAAGACTCAGGTTTTGAGCTAATATACGATGACAAAACATGGACAATAAAGTTGCCTAAAAAAGTAGATGGTAAAACTGTAGATATAGGTCAAATTAAGGATAAACAAAAACTGTAAAAGCTGAGTTAATTGAATCAGATACTGTTGAGGTAGAGTTTAATCAACCAACCCATTCAGCTTCACGTGATAATTTTAGTATACTATCCTACTCGATATAGATACTCTTAGATTTAGTAGATCTACAATAGAATTACACTTTACAGAGAAATTGGAAAAAGAAACTGAAGCCTTGTTTAAAAGGGATTTAATAATAGAAACCTATGGGGGAAAAGTTTTAGATCAATCAGATTTCTCAATAGAATTGGATTCTATAGGCAAAACAATCCTAATCAAAGTTGACAGTTCAGTCAAGGCGCCTGATGGATATTTTATTAGATTGGTAGACAAGCCTAAATATATAATGGATAGAGATAGTAATGTAGTTGAGCCTTCAAGTTACGATTATTTTACAAGATAGGTACTAGTTGAAACATCGGGACTATCCCGTTGTTCCCCACTCGCCTTACTATTATTAAGATATTCTATCTATCATCTTTAGATAAATCTTTAAATTTTTGATAAATTCATCATATACAATATCCTTACCAAATAATAAATAGTTATAGATCATATCCCTTCCCACTTGCCTTATAGCTGCATCCAAGTCACTATTAGAGATATTTTTAATATCTACATCCTTACTTATCTTTCTTCTATAAACTGCCATTTTACAATCTCCTTTTTTAACAAACTTTTTGCCATAATATATTTCCAATTCCGCATGATTCCTAATCCTTTATTCTTATTTTACAACATTCTTACTATTCTTTCAACTTTATTTGACATTTTTTTGATTTTATTGATGGATAAGATGGTGAATACTAGTATCTATCAGCTACTTAGTTTCGACAAAATCCGGGTAGTACCGGGTAGGTACCTGTATGAAAAAATGGTCTCTGTTTAACACAGAAACCATATATCCATTAAAATAACTTCTTTTATAAACAATTAACCTCTGATTCAATCCTTATCAATGCTTCTTCTAAGATAATTCGAGGGCATCCTATATTAACTCTTTGAAATATTTGCCCTTCTTTTCCAAACATCTCCCCATCATTTAAGGCTAATCTACATTTATTTACAAAGAAATCCCTTAACTGTGCAGAATTCATATTTAATTCAGAACAATCAATCCACATTAGATAGGTCCCTTCCGGTTTTATGGTCTTTATTTTGGGGATTCTTTTGTTTATAAAGTTTATAAAATAATCCCTATTGCCTTCCAGATAAACCAATAATTCGTCAAGCCAATCCTCAGAATTATTATAAGCAGCTATTAAAGCCTCTATACCAAATATATTAGGTCCTGATATGCGACTATTCTCAAACTCAATTTCATATCTATTTCTAAGTTTGTCATTTGGAATTATTATATTGGACACCTGTAGTCCTGCTATGTTGAAAGTTTTACTTGGGGCGGTGCAAACTATACAATTTTCCCTAATCTTAGGTGAAATATTGGCCATTACAGTATGATTATAATCTCTATATATTATATCCGAATGTATTTCATCGGAAACTATTATAATATCATTCTTTAAACAGATCTCTCCTAGCCTAGTTAATTCCTTTTTAGTCCAAACCCTGCCCACAGGATTATGGGGATTACATAGGAATAAAATTTTAGTTCGAGAATCTATTTTTTCCTCTAAATCATCATAATCCATAGTGTATTTTCCATCTTTATATATTAGAGGATTAGTCATTATATACCGACCATTATTCCTTATAACATCATAAAAGGGATGGTAAACTGGGCTTTGTATTATAACCTTATCTCCTGGTTTAGTAAAAGCTTTCACAGCTAAGCTAAGGGCAGGTACAACGCCAGGTGTAAATACAATCCACTCCTTCTTTATATCCCAATTATGTCTTCTGCCCATCCATCCAATAACAGCTTCATAATATTCGTCACCACAATAGGTATATCCATAAATATTATGCTCAGCCCTCTTGTTTAAAGCCGATGAAATAGCAGGAGGAACGGAAAAGTCCATATCCGCAACCCATAAAGGAAGCAAATCATCTCTTCCATATAACTCCTTAAGTCTATCCCATTTACTACAATTTGTCCCACGCCTTTCCATTATTTCGTCAAATTTATACATTTGATCACCCTTCCTAGTTTAATCTTGATAAATATTGGAATAATTGCTTACTATACTTATTAATCCTTGATAGGAATTTCTACTTTTAAATTCTTTATCTATACCTGAAAGAACTTTTAGTTTATCTAAAGACCATCTGGGTTCAAATAATAAATCTCTCTTTCCATCACCGGTTAATCTATGGACTACCATCTCCTTAGGAAGTAGCTCAAGTCCATCTACTACCAAAGATATATATTCTTCCCTATTTAATATTGGAAATGGATATTTAAAATAATATTGATATAAATCCGTCCCCTTCTGTATATATAGTAGGTGGAATTTAACTCCCCAAGTGTCAGTATTAGCTAGATGTTTTACAGAATTTAAAATATCTTTCTTTGATTCACCTGGCAATCCAAATATTAAGTGAGTAACTACCTTTATATTTCTATCTTTTAACTCTTGTATAGCTCTTTCATAAATTTCTAAGGCATATCCTCGTCTAATAAACTTAGCTGTACTTTCATGTATAGTTTGAAGACCTAACTCTATCCAAAGGTAAGTCTTTTGATTTAACTCGGTTAAGAGCTCTAATACTTGTTTTGACATACAATCCGGTCTAGTAGCTATAGCCAATCCCACTACTCCTTCTTGTGAAATAGCTTCAAAGTATTTATCTCTTAAATCTTCATAAGAAGAATAGGTATTGGTAAAGTTTTGAAAATAGGCAATATACTTATCCGTATTCCATTTATTCGATAAAAATTTTTTCTGCTGCCAGATTTGTTCTTCTATACTTAAGGTTCTTGAACCAGCAAACTCTCCAGAGCCTTCCTCGCCACAAAAAATACAGCCTCTATTTCCAATAGTCCCATCCCTATTTGGACAGGTAAATCCACCATCTAAAGATAGTTTCATAACCTTTTGCCCAAATTCCTTTCTTAGCTCATAATTTAATGTATGATACCTTTTATCTCCCCACATATAATCATCCTTTGCTTGGTGAAAAATAGCTTTTACACATTATATTATATATTATCATAAGATGAAGTAAGGTTAGATATTATTACCAATGCCATATCCTATATAAAGCCTAGGATCTAAAATTGATCCTAGGCTTTATATTTAATTTGCATTTTCTTTCTATATTATCTTCCATTTTGAACAAGTAGAAGAACTTCCATATTTATCAGTTATAGAAATATTTTTTTGTATCTCTTTTATTCCTAGTGCATTCTCATTTTCTTTTAGAAACTTTCCATAATTTGCATTGAAAGAAAATTTGGGTTCACAGTTATCTACAACATATCTACCTAATTGTGCCTCTAAAACATCTATGGTTAAAAATATTGTTTCACCTTTATTTTTAAATTCGCTAATTATGGTTTGAACAATTGGAAGTAGATTGCTGTTAAAGAAACTTGTCATTTCTTTATCCTCCTATAAAGTTTTTCTATCTTAAAATATTATTCGACAAAAATCGGGTGGAACCCGGTACCTTTGCGAGGGGGAGACGCTTTTACTCCCCTGAGTTTGAAATGGAAATATAGAGGATGAAATAAAGGAAGCAAATATAAAAAATTTAACATATGAAGCTTTTCTTTTATCCTTATTAGAAAATGAATATGATTTAAGAAAAGCAAATGGAATA
>JAAZMG010000237.1 GCA_012798935.1 Tissierellia bacterium
TATTATCAGATATATTAGGGACAGATGGGGATATAATATTTAAGTTTTTAGAAGAAGAGGTGGATAAGGAGCTTTTAAATCAAGCAATTAACAAGCTTTCAGGAAGAGAAAAAATTATAGTAGAACTACGATTTGGACTTAAAAATGGGAAAGAGAAAACTCAAAAAGAAGTAGCAGATATATTAGGCATTTCCCAATCCTATATTTCTAGACTAGAAAAAAGAATAATAAAAAGGTTAAAGAAGGAAATGATTCGATTAATGTGACAGGAACAGTTTCCTGTCATATTTTATTTTTTGAGTAGAAGTGGTGGCCAGTTTAATTTTAATAAAATGGATTTTTTTAGCAAAGGAAAGTTGAATAAAAAAAAGTATAGAGGCAATAATTTTAAATGAAAAGGGGCAAAATATGGCGAAAGGAATGAAGTAGGTGTACACAAATAAAGTTGAAATTTGTGGAGTGAACACTTCTAAATTACCTGTACTCACAAATGAGGAAATGCAAAAATTATTTATAAAAATCAAAGCAGGAGATATGAAAGCAAGGGAGGAATTCATACAAGGAAATTTAAGATTAGTATTAAGCATAATTCAAAGATTCAATAGAAGAGGAGAAAATGTAGATGATCTATTTCAGGTAGGATGTATAGGTTTAATAAAAGCCATAGATAATTTTGACTTAAGCCAAAATGTAAGATTTTCTACTTATGCAGTACCCATGATAATTGGGGAAATCAGGAGATACTTAAGGGATAATAATTCTGTAAGGGTAAGCAGGTCCTTAAGGGATATAGCATATAAAGCTTTGCAAGCTAGGGATCAACTAGTTAGTAAACATCTAAAGGAACCAACTATTACAGAGATTGCAAAAGAATTAAATATGCCAAAAGAAGAGGTAGTATTTGCCCTAGATGCAATTCAAGAACCTATATCTTTGTTTGAACCTATCTATCATGACAGTGGAGATGCTATTTTTGTAATGGATCAAGTAAAGGATGAAAAATCTGAAGATGAGGTATGGCTTCAAGAAATTGCATTAAGGGAAGCTATAGGTAAACTTAATAAAAGGGAGAAGCTTATTTTAAATTTAAGATTTTATGAAGGTAAAACTCAAATGGAAGTAGCTGAGGAAATAGGAATATCACAGGCTCAAGTTTCAAGGCTAGAGAAGAATGCATTAAAGCAGATGAGAAAACTTATTTAAAAAGAATCATTACCCTACTAAATATAAGGTATATTTGAACTTAAGTATTAAATATATATAGTAGAAAGAACATAAAAGAGGTGGGGTAATGGTTAAATTATCTGAAATGAGAGAAAAGGAAGTTATAAACATAAGGAATGGATCTAAAATTGGTTTTATTTATGATTTCGAAATAGATTTACAAAATGGAAGAGTAGTGGCTATAGTTATTCCTAGCCCTGGGAAAATACTGGGCATGTTTGGAAAGAATAATGATTTAGTAGTTCAATGGAAGGACATAGTGAGAATTGGCACTGATGCAATATTAGTAGATATAGACATTAAAGAGAAATGAAATAATAGACAATTAAAAAAGTATATATTATAATTAGAGTGAAAAGATGCCAGGAGGTGCAAAAATGAAATGTCCATTTTGCGACTATTACGAAACTAGGGTGGTAGATTCAAGACCAACTGACGAGGGACAAGCTATTAGACGAAGAAGGGAATGTATAAGATGTTCAAAAAGATTTACAACTTATGAAAAAATAGAAGGAATACCTTTAATAATTATAAAAAAAGATGGAAATAGAGAACCTTACGATAGGAATAAAGTTTTAAATGGGATATTAAAAGCTTGTGAAAAAAGGCCAGTGCCTTTAAGCACTATAGAGGGAACCGTTGATGAAATTGAAAGAGCCTTATATAATTCTATGGAAAAAGAGGTGACAAGTCAGCATATTGGTGAGATAATAATGAACAAACTTAAAAACATGGACGAGGTAGCCTATGTTCGATTTGCTTCAGTTTATAGACAGTTTAAAGATATAAATACTTTTATGGAAGAGTTGAAGAAGTTACTAAATGAAGAAGAATAATAGATTTGTTGGGGTGTTTATATGGGAATTATAGAAAAATATAATAAAGGGGTTTTATATTACCAATTTGAATCATTTAACAAAGTAGCTTATATTAATCACCTATTTACCTCTAGAATAGGTTGGAATAATGAAAATATTCCCGATAAAATCTCTAGTATATTTAATGTACCAAAAAGTAATATAGTGAATGTAAGGCAGGTTCATGGTGCAGAAATGACGGTAATTGATTTAAAGGTAGAAGATTTCAAAGACCTTTCTAAAAAAGAAAGTGATGGATTAATAACTAATATACCTAATTTAATTTTAACGACTAGTCATGCGGATTGTGTGCCTATCTATTTTTTAGATAAAAGGAAGAAAGTAGTAGGTCTAGCTCATGGAGGGTGGAGAGGTACTTATAAGAATATAACTGGTAAAATGATTGATACAATGAAAAATATCTATAATTCAGAGCCTGAAGATATATTAGTTGGCATAGGGCCATCTATAGGTCCTTGTTGTTATGAAGTCAGTAAGGATTTAGGAGAACAGTTTAATAAAAGATACAGTAGATTTAAAAATATAGTACAAGAGAAAAATAATAAGGTATTTTTAGATTTGTGGAGAATAAACTATCTGCAGGCTATAGATAAAGGCATTAAATCGGGAAATATTACCTTATCTAAAACTTGTACTAGCTGTAAAATAGATAAATTTTACTCCTATAGAAAAGAAAAGGATATAAAGAATAGAATGGTCGCTGCTATTAGTTTAGATAAAAGGATGATAATATGAAAAATGTGGATTTAAACAGAATGGTGCTGCAAAATATTTTGCAGCACATAGATCTAGGAATTCATGTTATAGATAAAAATAGGAAAACTGTAATTTATAATGAAATAA
>JAAZMG010000238.1 GCA_012798935.1 Tissierellia bacterium
TATCAATTTCTTTAAAATAGTTATTTATTTCCATAGTGGTTGTTTTACCTCTCTTATTTAATATACACCTTATTATATCACTAAAAGGCATCTTTCTATCTCTACTAAAATCAGATTTGGACATTTTCTAATCAAATTTTAATTGTAAACTGCAAAAAAATGTATGATTAAATTGTATTATTAAAATATAAAATTTTCATTGGTAAATACAAGAAAAATAAGCCTTAAGCTATAGTAATTCAAGACTTGTTTTTCTTTTTTCCTTAAGTTGATGACATTGGTTACCCGGTACCTTTACCTTTGACCCTTGAATAATCACTTTTCCTTCTAACTCCATAAGAGACAGCCTGCCTAATAATTCCATTTTATCCATATTTACAAGGGCACTAAGCTCTTCAAATGATTTTGACCCTTCAGCTAACAATATTTCAATAATTGACTTTTCTAATCCATCTAAATTATCCAAAGTATTAATACTATTATCTGCTACTTTTTGTTGAGGTTTATATCTATTTTCTATTAACAATTGTTCTCTATATAAATAAATTTTGGCTCCATTATGAATTAATTTATTACTTCCCTTACTTTCTTTATTATAGATATTATCTGGTACTGCTAAAACTTCCCTTCCGTATTGTTTTCCGAAATCTGCAGTAATTAAAGCTCCACTTTTGGCTCCTGCTTCTATAACTAGGATTTTATATGACCAAGCACTAATAAGTAAATTTCTTTTAGGAAAATGCCTAGGATTTGGCCTAACCCCAGGGGGATATTCTGATATAATAGCTCCATTTTCAATTATCTTTTCCATCAGCTCTATATGTTCTGAGGGATAACATATATCTAGTCCATTTCCTAATATAGCTATGGTATACCCTCCTGATTTTATACAAGAAGTATGAGCATAGCCATCAATTCCCTTAGCCATTCCACTTATTACGACTATGTTTTCTTTGGCTAAATAGGTGGCAGCTTCATCAACTACTTTCTTTCCATATTCACTACATCTTCTAGAGCCTACAATAGCTACTCCCATACTATTTTCAATTAAATTGCCTTTATAATATAGTAGAACAGGCATATCTTCAATGCTTTTAGCTTTAGATGGATATAAAGGATTTTGCAAAGTCAATAATTTAATATTTAGCTTATTTACACTATCCAATATACTTTTAGCTTTCTCCAATGACCTTTCTTCGACTATGGTCTTTGCAGTATTCTCTCCTATACCATTACATTGTAATAATTCATCTAAAGTAGCTTTATAAATATTCTTTGGACTATTAAATTCTTCCAATAATGCTCTTTGTCTTTTAGGTCCTACCCCTTTTATTTGAGTCAACCAAATCCAATATAACACAAGCATATCTCCTTTTTAAACAGTATACATTCTGGTTTTTTCTTTGTCTAAATCTCTGGATAATAATACATTCATGATATCTTCTTTTCTAATTTTAGGTGAATTATCTAGATCTGCAAAGGTCCTAGCTACTTTTAAAAACTTATCATAAGTTCTAGCACTATAGCCATATCTATCATAGGCAATTCTTAACAAAGCCTTAGATTCTTGATCTAACTTACAATACTTTTTAATTAACTTAGGTGTCATTTGAGCATTACAATTAATATTCTTAAAATCCTTATATCTTATCCTCTGAATTTCTCTTGCCCTTTCTACCCTTTCTCTTAATTCATTAGAGGTACGACCCTTATTATTTTCAGTTAAATTGATAAAATCCACTGGATGTACATATTTCTGTATATCAATTCTATCTAGTATTGGACCTGAAACTTTTTGCCTGTATTTCAATACTTCATAATCAGTACATTTACATTTCTTCGTTCCATGATAACCACAAGGACAGGGATTCATTGCTGCAATAAACATAAAATTTGAAGGATAGGTGTTTGTAGAATTCACCCTAGCTACAGTTACTTTTTTATCTTCCATTGGCTGCCTTAAAGCATCTAAAGTCTTTTTACTAAATTCTGCCACTTCATCTAAAAATAATACACCATTGTGAGCTAAAGACACTTCTCCTGGCATAGCATTATTGCCACCACCTACTAATGAATTAAGAGAAGCACTATGATGAGGCGCTCTAAAAGGTCTTTCAGTAACTAAATTTCCCCTATCTTTTAATAACCCTGCTACACTATAAATTTTTGTTACTTCTAAAGCTTCTTCCTCACTCATTTTAGGTAGAATCGTAGGTATCCTTTTCGCAATCATGGATTTGCCACAACCTGGGGAACCTACCATTAACATATTATGACCTCCTGCAGCAGCAACTACAATATATTCTACTAATACATCTTGTCCTTTTACATCGCTAAAGTCTATAGAATAATTTGGACTTAGTTGAGAGTTTATATTTTCCTCTATTGGATTTACCTCTCTGTTCCCTTCTAAAAAAGCAATTACAGATTTTAAATTTTCAAGGCCATAAGCTTTTATTCCATTTACTAGGGTTGCTTCTCCTATATTTTCCATGGGAACAATAATATTATTTATACCAGATTTTTTTGCTGCTATAACCATGGGCAATACTCCTGCACAAGGTCTTAGATGGCCATTTAAGGATAACTCCCCTATAAAACCAAAGTTATTAATATCTATATCATTAAGTACAATCTGTTTAGACTGAAGTAATAATCCTATAGCCATACCTAAATCAAAATGTGAACCTCGCTTCTTAATATCTCCCGGTGCTAAATTTATAACTATTTTCATCTTTGGAAATTCATATCCTGTATGTATAATAGCTGCTTGTATTCTTTCACTAGATTCTTTAATTGCCCTATCCCCTAGTCCTATTATAGAGATGGAAGGTTGTCCATAAAGGGTATCTGTTTCTATTTCTACTAAATATCCATCTATTCCTAATATTGCAAAACTGTTGACTATAGATGCCAATTACTCCACCCCCATTTTTTGCTGGATTTTTTCATCTATTAGTTTCGATTCTACATATACCTTATATAACTTTCTATCATTATTTTTAAAATAAGATAGTATTTTTTCTTCACTTACTATTTCACTTTTCCTCTGACCCATATATATACCATAACTACTCCATTTATATTCAATTGGAGTATCTACCATATTAGCTTTCACTGGATTTAGATGTATGTATCTACTTGTTTCAAGATTATAGGTATCATTTTCGATAATCTCAGATTTGTATCTTCCTTGAAATAAGTGACCAATAAAATTATATTTATTGTTAAAATATTTGGTGTATAGCAGATTAATATTCCTCATAATATGCCATATCTCTACATCTTTAGTTTCTAATTGGAGATGTATATGATTAGTCATAAGGCAGTAGGTATAAAGTATGTAAGGATATTTGTCCATGGTTTGTTCTAAAATTGTAAGATAGACTTGATAATCTTCTTCATCCCTAAATATATCAGCTCTTCTATTTCCCCTATTGGTAATATGATAAACTGCTCCTGGATACCAAATCCTTTTCTTTTTAGCCATTCATCCTCCTCCTTTAATATATGTCTTTATATTCTAACAATTTTCATAATTAAATATTACCATTTTAGTATGCTTTTTACAAGTGAAAACATCCCACAAGTATTTCTACATGTGAGATGATCGTTTTTCACCTTATCACAAGTTTCGATAAAGTCGAGTGGTACCCTGATATCCGGTACCTGTACTATTGGTACCTTTGTATGTGGTATAATTAAGTATGTAGA
>JAAZMG010000239.1 GCA_012798935.1 Tissierellia bacterium
ACTATCATATTACCTAAAATTTTCCCTTTGTCAGTAAAGGATAAACAGGCTATTTTCATTCTATGCCACTCCTATATTCATGAGAAAAGCTAGGGTCATATAGCTTAGACCTTTCATATTTTCCCTCTATAAAATCCCCTACTAATATTTGAGCAGTTTTAGTTATACCTTCTTTTTTTACCTTTTCTTCTATATCCTTTAAGGTGCCCAATATTATTTTTTCATCTTCCCAAGTAGCTTTATATACTACAGCTATGGGTACATCATCTCTTTCATATCCTTTTATTAATTTCTCTACCACTGTGCCTATTTCCCTAACGGAGAGAAATAAGGCCATAGAAGCTTTATGAACTGCTAATCTTTCCAAATCTTCCTCCTTTGGAACCCTAGTCCTTCCTTCTATCCTAGTTAGTATTACTGTTTGACTTACCTCTGGTAAAGTAAATTCCTTTTTTATAGAACAACAAGCTGCTGTAAAGGAGCTAACTCCTGGGATTACCTCATAGTCTATTTTCTTCTCATCTAATAGATCCATCTGTTCCCTTATGGCACCATAGATGGTAGGGTCTCCTGTATGAAGTCTTACTACCTTTAAACCTTTACTTACTCCCATCTCCATCTTTTCTACCACTTCCTCTAAGGTCATGGAGGCACTATTGTATATCTGGCAGCCTTTCTTACAAAATTTCAAATGCTCCTTGGATACTAAAGAGCCTGCATATATAACTAAATCCGCTTCTTCCAATAGTTTTCTTCCCTTTATAGTTATTAAATCCACATCTCCAGGACCTGCACCTACAAAGCTAATCATTAGCCCCTCTCCTTCCTATAATGAAAGAAATATAATCCTTATCTTTTAATATTTCATCCTTATCTGCTATTATCTGTTCATCTTCTAATGTACAGCGTTTAATATATCTATAATCAAAGTTTTTCTTCTCAAGTGAATTTAGTAGCTCTTCTTTATCCTTTAAGGTTTTTAATATGCATATTGAATCTACTTCTCCTAATAATTCTTCTTTAAATTCATCACAAAGTAAAAAATTATCCCCTTTTACTGTAAGAGGTGTTTTGGATTTAGCTGCTCCTGCTACAAAAGAAGGAATTCCTGGTACTATTTCTATATCCATATTTAACTTTTCTAATTCTTTCATAATATAAATAAAGGTACTATATATCATAGGGTCTCCTATGGTTAAAAAGGCTCCTGTTTCTCCATCGGGTATTTCCTTATTAATAATCCTTGCTGCATTTATATAGTCTTCTTTTGTTACTTTCCCCATAGGAAAATCTATTAAAATTACTTTTTGCTCCTTTATAAAATCCTCTATAGTATCTAATGCCATATTTTTACCTTTGTTATTTGGTGCAAATAAAACCTTTGCATTTTGTATTATAGCTACTGCCTTTAAGGTTAAAAATTCCTTATCACCTGGACCAGTTCCTACCCCATATAATTTCTTCATATTTTTTCTCCCTTCACTATAAATATAGGATTGTTTCCTTTCATTAAACCTATATTATCCATATATGATGATTGGATAAGTTGGACTTCTATATTTTTATAATTATACTTTTTTAACAACTCAGCAAATTGATTTAAATTCTTTAGAATAATAAAATTACCACATACAATTCCACCATGTTCCAAATTTGTTTCTAAATATTTAAATATCCCTTCTAAATTACCTCCACTACCCCCAATAAAACATTTGTTAAAACTTATATCTGGCAAATCCATGGGAGCTTGTCCTTCTATTATATTTATATCTATATTAAACTTTTGTTTGTTTTTATTGATAAGTTCTATACCTTCTGGCTCTCTTTCTATAGCCCAAACCTTGGCTCCTTGCATAGCTGCTTCTATAGAAATAGAACCTGTACCTGCTCCTATATCTAAAAATCTATCCCCTTCTTCTATAGCTAAATAGCCTATGGTAAGGATTCTAATATTAAACTTGGTCATGGGAATATTTCCTCTTATAAACTTTTCATCTTTAATCCATTTCATGTTCTATAACCACCACCGACA